>JBJYWZ010000488.1:0-5050 GCA_046259725.1 Promineifilaceae bacterium (SeqCode)
GAAAAATCATGAATGGAAGGCAGCCGCGAATCTTGATTGCCAAACCTGGCCTGGATGGCCATGATCGCGGCGCAAAGGTAATTGCTCGCGCCCTGCGTGACGCGGGAATGGAAGTCATTTACACCGGTCTGCGCCAGACGCCGGAGATGATCGTAAATGCCGCCCTGCAAGAAGATGTTGATGCGGTTGGGGTCAGCATTCTCTCGGGAGCGCATATGACGCTTCTACCGCGAATCATAGCCCTGCTGGATGAAAACGATATGTCCGGTATTCCGGTTTTTGTTGGCGGTATTATTCCCCTGGAGGATATCCCTGCTCTACAGGAAATGGGCGTGGCGGCCATCTTTGGGCCGGGCTCCAGCCTGGCGGAAATCACGGACACCGTTCAGGAGACGCTGGGGCGTGAATGATCTCCTGGATCAGGCGCGCCAGGGTAACACGCGCGCCATCGCGCGCCTGATATCGCTGGTTGAAAACGATGCAGCAGCGGCCCGCGAAGTAACCTCAGGGCTGTACAAATTCACCGGCAAAGCACACGTTGTTGGCATAACCGGCCCGCCCGGCTGCGGCAAGAGCACGCTGGTGAACGAGATGGCCTTGCGGATGGATAGCGGCGCGCAATCGGTTGGCATCATCGCCGTCGATCCCAGCAGCCCGTTCACTGGCGGGGCGCTGTTGGGCGACCGGGTTCGCATGGCCGGTATTGCCACGCGCAAGGACATCTTTATGCGTAGCATGGCCTCGCGCGGCAACCTGGGCGGGCTGGCGGAAGCCACATCAACAGCCATAAAAATCCTGGATGCCGCCGGTTTTGACACAATTATCGTGGAGACCGTCGGTGCGGGCCAGGCGGAAGTGGATATCGCCTCCGTTGCCCACACCGTACTGGTCGTTGAGGCGCCTGACAGCGGGGACGAAGTTCAGACATTCAAGGCTGGTATCATGGAGATCGCTGATATTTTCGTGGTCAACAAAGCGGATCGGCCGTCGGCTTCGCGAACCGTTCGCGCCCTTGAAATGATGTTACACATTGGTAGTCCGGTTATAACGGGCCACCATACCCGAGAGCATCCTGGCCAGGAAGAAAAGATCGAATCCGCGCCCCATACGTCTGCGCAGAATACGGCCGAATCTTGGGCGATCCCTGTTCTGGAGACAATTGCCCGTGATGGAAAGGGAATCGATGAGCTGCTACTCAAGCTGGCTGAGCACAAAGCATATCTGCACGCTGGCGGCGAATGGTACAAAAGAGAAGTGAGACGGAGCAGGCGTGAAATTGAGAGAATCATGCAGAATCAGATCATTTCACGGACCGTGCAAAACGTTTTGCCGCAGAAACGTGACCGGGTCGTAACATCCGTTGCCAATCGCGAAATGGATCCTTACACGGCAGCCGACGAATTATTTGACCTGGCCAATAGATATCCTCCATAATAACGTACAGCAGCGGCATGGTTCAGAGGAAGCGGAGAGGTCCAACCCCATGTTCAATGACATCAAACTTTTTGCCGGATCCGGTTGCCCCGAGTTAGCTCAAAAAATATCGGACTATATCGGTGTTCCGTTAAGCGGCTGGGATATTATCCAATTTTCTAATCAGAACATTTTTGTCCGGCTGCACGGCAGCGTTCGTGGGCAGGATGTCTATCTCATTCAAACCCATGCGCCGCCGCTTCATACTAACATCATGGAGATGTTGATCGCCATAGATTGTTTGAAACGAGATTCCGCCGGGCGGGTAACAGTGGTCGTACCATTCCTGGCGTACTCGCAGAGCGACAAAAAAGACCAGCCGCGCGTGCCGATTTCCGCGCGTCTACTTGCGGATATGATCGAAGTCGCGGGTGCTGATCGCTGGATGACAATCGATCTGCACAGCTCGCAGATTCAGGGCTTTTATAAGATTCCGGGAGATTCGCTTACCGCGTTTCACATTTTAGTCAGCTATTTTCGCGCCAAGGAATTGAACGGTGTGGTTGTAACGCCGGATCTCGGTTTTGCCAAGCGCGGTAGAAATTTCGCCGCCGCGGTGGATTTGCCCCTGGCCTTCGTTGAAAAACGGCGCGTCGGTCACCAGGACAAGCGCAAAGCCCTTACCTTAATTGGAAGTGTGCAGGATAAGGATGTGATCATTGTTGATGATATGGTAGACACGGCAGGTTCTATGAAAGCGGCCGTTGAACTGGTAAAGGCCAACGGCGCGCGCGACGTCTACCTTTCCTTTGCCCATCCGGTTCTTTCAGATCCGGCGACGGAGCGCCTGTCAAACTTGCCGATTAAGGAAATCGTCACGACTGATACGCTGCCCCTGCCGCCGGAAAAAAGATTGCCAAACATGACGATTTTGACCGTTTCCAAGATGTTGGGCGAAGTTATTCTGCGCTCACACGAAGGTCGAAGCGTCGGAGAATTGTTCAACGAGTAGCTCTTACAATAACATTACAGCCTTATTTGTGTTAATACTTGTCTAAGATTAACCTGTTAAACTTGCGCCTATGTTTAAGAAATTAGTATCCAAAATAGTCGGCGATCCCAACCAGAAGATCATTCACAATCTATATCCTCTGGTCAATGAGATCGGCGAAATTGAGCCAGAATTACAGCAGCTTTCAGATGAAGAGCTCCGCGAGCGCTCTTTGGCACTACGCCAGCGCTGCGAAGGCGGAGAGTCGCTTGATGACTTAATGGTCGAGGCATTCGCCCTGGTGCGTGAAGCATCCGTTCGCACAATCGGCTTGCGACATTATGATGTGCAGCTCATGGGCGGTGCGCTGCTGCACCGTGGTGAGGTTGTCGAAATGCGTACGGGAGAGGGTAAAACGCTTGTGGCCACGTTGCCCCTCTATCTCAACGCACTGACTGGTAATGGCGTCCACCTGGTGACGGTCAATGAATATCTGGCCAGGCGTGACGGTGGGTGGATGGGCAACATCTTCCATTTGCTCGGGTTGACCACTGCCTGTATCGGACCCCAGCAGTTCTCCGCATTGTTCGATCCCGAATTTGTAAACCCCGGTGCCGAGCTGGAAGACGAGCGTCTGGTTCACTGGCGCTTATGTTCACGCCGTGAGGCGTACGAAGCGGACATCACCTATGGTATCAGTAGTGAATTTGGTTTCGATTATCTGCGTGACAATATGGCCACGTCTCCGGAGCGTCTGGTACAGCGAGACCTGAATTATGCGATCATCGACGAAGTGGACAATGTCCTGATTGATGAGGCGCGTACGCCGCTGATCATCTCCGGCCCTGCGCCACAAAGCGGGAAAGAATACAGTCGCTTCGCTGGCTACGTCCGTGGGCTGAAAGAAAACACGGCCGAAGAAGATGAAGAACCCAATGGCCACTACGATATTGATGAGAAGAGTCGTTCCATCAGCCTGACCGACCCCGGCATTGCCGAGATTGAGAAGCGCATCGAGGAAATCAACGTTGACGCGGGAGACAGTCTCTATGATCCGCGCTACTACCACCTGACCTATTACCTGGACAATGCCCTGCGCGCACAATATTTATTCAAGAAAGATGTGCAGTATGTCGTCCAGGATGACCAGGTTGTTATCGTTGATGATTTCACCGGCCGTCTTATGCCCGGACGCCGTTATTCTGACGGCCTTCACGAAGCCATCGAAGCCAAAGAGGGCGTTGCCATCAAACGTGAAACAGTGACCGTGGCGACAATCACCCTGCAAAATTATTTCAGGCTTTACGAAAAACTGGCTGGCATGACCGGTACTGCGCTGACGGACGCCGAGGAGTTCGACGAAATTTACTCCCTGGGTGTTACTCCTCTGCCCACAAACGTTGAGTATATTGTCGACAGAGGTGAGCTTGGACTAATAACCGAACAGGTCAAAGTTGAAAGCAGCGAAGCTGTGCGCTATCTCGACCCCGATACCCGAGATCCCGTTTATTTTAAACGGATCGATTTTAAGGATCAGGTCTATTCCACGGTCGAAGCCAAGGACATGGCCATCATCGCCGAGATTAAACGCATTCATGAATCCGACAGACCGGTTCTTGTAGGCACGACCTCCGTCGAGCATTCCGAACGGATTCACCGCCTGCTTGACAAGGATAATATTCCAAACAATGTGCTGAACGCCAAGATGCACCAATCGGAAGCGCTCGTCGTTGCTCAGGCGGGTCAGAAAGGGGCCGTTACCATTTCAACCAATATGGCTGGACGTGGTACCGATATCTTGCTTGGTGGAAATCCCGAAGGTCTTGCTGCCGATATGGTGGCGAAGAAGATGTTCGACCAGCGCCAATTTACCCAGCTCGCCCAAATTTTTCTGTCGGACGGACCGGAACAGGCGCGGGAGTACGCGTCAAAGAGCAGCAAGCTCAGTGAAGACCTCGTTGATTGGTTGAAACAGGAAAACGAGGCTATCCAGCAGGCGCTGCCGCAGGTAGAAGAACTTGGCGTCGTCCGCTACGTCACGCGCACGCTGCACGAAAAATACGACCTGGACTACAACATGGCCGAGCAGATTGTTTCTCAGGTCCAGGTTGGCGACTACACCGGAGCCCGCGAGAAGCTGGCTGACTTAGGCGCCGATATCTCCTTCGCCGATGATGCACAAAATCAACTGGAAGTACTGCGCCATTATTCGACCGTAATTGCCCAGCGCCAGGCGACGCCGCAGCAAAAGGCACAGGCGCTCGGTGAAGTGTTAGGGCGTACCCTCTTTGATGAGCATTATAATGCGCGTGCCGCTCTGATCCGTGCCGTGTTGTCAGGTGATGATGAAGAGGCACTAATGGTTGCCCAGAAGATGCCGGGCCTTACGACGGACACAATCGATGAGATCAAGCAGATAGACGCGGACACCGAAAAGGCGCGGCTGGATATCTGGCGAGCCGGTGGTCTGCACGTGGTGGGCTCGGAACGGCACGAATCCCGGCGTATAGATAACCAGCTACGTGGCCGTGCTGCCCGCCAGGGCGATCCCGGTTCATCGCGCTTTTTCCTGTCTCTCGAAGACGATCTGATGCGCCGTTTCGGTGGTGAGCGGCTGAAGGGCTTTATGTCCCGAACCAGCATTCC
>JBJYWZ010000489.1:0-1807 GCA_046259725.1 Promineifilaceae bacterium (SeqCode)
CGCCCAGTAACGGCCGAGCGCCGTTTCACGTTGGCCCCATCCCGCCGGACGCGCCCGCCCAGTAACGGCCGAGCGCCGTTTCACGTTGGCCCCATCCCGCCGGACGCGCCTGCCGGATAACGGCACTGTCTTATTCGCAGAAGGCACGCGCAGGCATCCCGGAATCCTCAGGTTTCCGGGATGCTTTTTGTTAAGGCTGTAAGCAGGCAAAACACGACGCGGCAGCGGCATTCTTGAGACTTATGATGTCTTTGTTTAAATACCGCTGGCGATCCGCTAGAATAGTATCCTGGAGATCGCTGATTCCTGGCTACCCAGACGCGGAGTGATGTACTATGAGCGACGAAACAAAGCGCGATACAACGGCCGAAGACGTGTGGCACTCGTACCTGACGACGGGCAAGACGCCGGACAGCTATCCCCTGCCCTGGTTCGAATCGGCGGCCATGCGCACGGTTGTGCGCCGTTTGCCCGCCGATCCACGCTGCCAGGTCTGCTATTACCCCTTTTCCGGACTGGGCGGCCGTATCGTGCGCTCCTTCCTGCACATCCAGCCCTCCAGAATGAACCCTCACCTGTGCAACGTATGCGAACGCTTCGCCGAAGAAAATCCTGGCGGCGCGGAGCTGGAAGTCTCCCTCCTGTTCGCCGATATCCGCGGCTCCACCCCCCTGGCGGCGACCATGAGCGCCCGCGAATACAGCCGCCTGATCGACCGCTTCTACCAGGTGACGACCAATAGCGTCTACGAACACGGCGGCATGGTGGAAAAGCTGATCGGCGACGAGGTGTTCGCCTTCTTCGTCCCCGCCTTCACCGAAGATCACAATCACGCACGCGCCGCCGTCAATGCTGCCAGAGCCATCCTGGCCGCCACCGGCCACGGCGCAGCGCAGGCGCCCTGGGCGCCGCTGGGCATCGGCGTGCACACCGGTCAGGCCTACGTTGGCGCCGTCGGCGAGCCGGGCAAAAATATCGATATCGCCGTCCTGGGCGACAACGTCAACGTCGCCTCGCGCCTTGGCGGCCAGGCGCAGACCGGCCAGATCGTGATCAGCGACAGCACCCGCGAGACGGCCGGGCTGGATACCGGCGGGATGGCCTTCCGCAGCCTGCAGCTAAAGGGCAAGACGGAGCCCGTTGACGCCTGGATATATGACGCCGCCGGCTAGCGTGCGCTTGCTTCCGGCTTTACACCACCCGATCTGAAATTAAGCATCTGACAGAGGGCGGCACTACAGCCTCTTACGCATAAAAAAGCGCCGGTGGCCCTGGGGGTAATTATCCAGCTCGCCAAACAGTTCGTAGCCAGATCTCTCGTAGAACGCCCGCGCCTGAAAAGAAAAGGTGTCCAGCCAGGCAGCCTTCATACCCCGCTTTCGGGCTTCATTTTCGGCCGTTTCCATTAACTGGCTTCCATATCCGGATCCACGCAGGCGCTCATCCACCCAGAGCAGGTCAATATGCAGCCATTCCCAATAGGTTTCCCCCAGCACCCCGCCGGCGATTTCGCCATCCGGGGAGCGCAGAGAGAAGCAAAGGCGCTCAAAATCATTGTAACCCAGCGCCTGGCGATTGAAATCCGATAGACCACGGCCGATCGCGCCCCAGGCTTCTTCTTCCGGATTTTCCTCAAGGACAATTTCGTAGGGATCTTCCATCCTCCTGATTATAGGCGAAATCCTGAACAATTTGTAAGGTGCGTCTTTCCAAGCGCTCTCTCTGGCATTAATGAGTGAAGCTTGAAAGGTCCTTGATCAGAATTTGCTGGTCAATTACCCTCAGATCTGCGCCTGTCATTTCCGAC
>JBJYWZ010000490.1:0-1979 GCA_046259725.1 Promineifilaceae bacterium (SeqCode)
GCGGCCACCTCCACCAGGGGGCGGTAGCATTCCTGCCTGGGCACGGAACGCGTCTTGATATAGGAAAAACGGCCGTCGATGCGCAGCGCGTAGAAGAGATTGGGCGAAGGCAGCAAGCTTTCCAGCCAGCCCAGGAAATCGGCATACTCACGGTCGCCGTGCAGCGCGGCGCGCTTCTCCGCCTTGAAGAAGGTCACACAGGCGAAAGGGGTGAGCGCGTTTTCCGCGACTCGCTGCACACGGCCGTCGGCGCGAATCTGCCATATGCTGCCGTCGATCATGATCATCTCGCCGTCCAGGTGATCAAAGGTCCCCAGGCCGAAATCGCCATGTTTCTTGACCTCCGAAAAGGGGATCTTCTCCTCGTAAATCCCCTCCACCAGGGCGTTCACCGGCGCGCATAAATATATTCGACTATTTTCATTCACTTTTTGACTTTCCTTCTCGCCACGTAAGCGTGGCCCTTGCTGATACACTATGCCAATTTAATGTATAACTATACCAGATTAATCTCGCCGCTTCTGCCGGTATCGTTTGCTATGATCCTGGTAACAGGCTTGAGGAATTCATGGATCACCCGATATTGATGTATGACGGCGTCTGCTATCTCTGTAACTGGATAGTGCGCTTCGCGCTGAAGTGGGACAGTAAGAAGCGGCTGCGTTTTGCCAGTTTGCAATCCGCCGCGGGCCAGGAGCTGCTGAGTGCTTATGCCGTTCCGGCCAATGAAATTGATTCAGCAATTTTAATCGAGGACGGGCAGGTTGCCTTTCGTTCGACCTGCGCGCTGAGGGTGCTGCGTTACCTGCGCTTTCCCTGGCCGCTGCTCTATGGCCTGATCGTCATTCCTCCTTTTTTCCGCGATGCTGTTTACGATTTCGTGGCTGGCAAACGATATGCGTGGTTCGGCCGTATGGATGCCTGCCCGATCCCGCCGCCCGACGTGAGAGAGCGCTTTCTGGATTAGGCGTCCAACGCTGTTTTTGATACTCGTAATTGCACGAAATCATAAAGACACGGAGGTGTTTTTTCTTTCTCTATTCTCTTTTCAAGCTACAATTCGCAGCGTTACCATGTAATTACCCATTCAACAAAAAGCTTTGATCCATGCCGATAACGATTGATCTGCCTCTCGATGAACTGCAAACCTACAACGGCCGTAATCCGCGGCCGGCTGATTTTGATGCTTTTTGGGATGACGGGCTGGCCGAAGTGCGCGCCCTTGATCCCCAGGTCTCATTGGAACCGGCCGAGTTCCAAACTGACTTTGCCGACTGCTCCCATCTCACTTTCACGGGCACCGGCGGCGCGCGCGTGCATGCCCAGCTCCTGCGCCCTCGCGAACCAAAAGACGGCCATCCGGCCCTGATCAAATTTCACGGCTATTCGGCTAACGCCGGAGACTGGGTGGAAAAGCTGGGCTATGTCGCCGCCGGCTTCACCGTGGCGGCCCTGGACTGCCGCGGACAGGGCGGCCCCTCCGAAGACACCGGCGGCGTGTTGGGCACCACCCTGCGCGGGCACATCATGCGCGGCCTCGACGGCCCGCCGCAGAACATGCTCTTCCGCCACATATTCCTGGACACCGCGCAGCTGGCGCGCATCGTCATGGCCCTGCCCGGTGTGGACGCGCATCGCGTCGGCGTTCACGGCGGCAGCCAGGGGGGTGGATTGTCCCTGGCCTGCGCCGCGCTGGAACCGCGCATCAAACGCGTCGCCCCGGTTTTTCCGTTTCTATGCGACTACCAGCGCGTGTGGGAAATGGATCTGGACGACAGGGCCTACGAAGAGCTGCGTTACTACTTCCGCCGCTTCGACCCGCTGCATAAAAGGGAGCAGGCTGTATTTACCCGGCTTGGCTACATCGACGTGCAGCACCTGGCGCCGCGCATCCGCGGCGACGTGCTCATGGCCACGGGCTTACGCGACGAAATCTGCCCGCCGTCCACACAGTTCGCCGCCTACAACAAGATCACGGC
>JBJYWZ010000491.1:0-5806 GCA_046259725.1 Promineifilaceae bacterium (SeqCode)
ACACGGGCCAGGGTTTCCAGCACTTTCATCAGCTGGGCGCGCCCGCTGCGCGGCATAATGGGCGGCGGCATCAGGCCGGGCGGGGAAGCATCATCGCTTGCTTCGCGTACCAATCGTCCCGTTTCCTCATCGAAAACCAGCGTCTCTCCCTGCCACTCCAGGAGGGGGTCTACGCCGTTTGTGATCAGACCTACCGGCTGGCGACGATTGGCCAGATGGGCGGCCAGCGATGCGGCGACCACGATCGCCCATTCCGTGTGATAGCGCCACTCCTTCGATTCATAATCCTGCTTATGCAGATCGAGGAGGATTGCCGTCTCCAGGGAAATCGCGGGTTGGTAGCGTCGAACGAGCAGATGGCTTGCGTGCGCACTGGCCTTCCAGTTAATCTGGCGCTGCGAATCACCGGAACGGTAGTCGCGAACGCCAGCCGGTCTGGCGGGATCCTCGAAGAGGCGCTGATGGCTGGCGATAGTGCCGAAAGGCAGCCGTGAAGGCAGGCCCAGCTCCACAAGGGGAATAATGGGCGGGTAGACCGTCAGATAGTTGGGGGGCAGTTCAGCCGTGGACGGCCGAACAAGACCAAAGAGATCGCCGCTGGTTAATCTTGCCGGGCCGATCTGGTAGTAGCCACGTCTCCCCGCCTGCACCAGGTAGCTGAAGTGACGTTTTTGGCGACTGCCCAATCCGATCGCCCACGTTGCTGTTTCACCGCGGCGAAGTTCAGGGGGAATGCTTTCGATAAATTCGATCCAGGGCAATGGCAGCCGGCCCAGGTTCTCCCAGATCAGGTTCACCTGAACCTGATCGCCCGAAAAGGCGTGGTCATCAAAGTGTCTGCTGATGCGCAGCCGGCGCATTGCGTGGGGAACGAGCCAGCGGCTGACGAAATAAATACCGATGCAGACGTAGATGATGTAATAGATAAAGTCGATGCGCAGTAAGAAGGCAATCGCCAGCAGAACAATGATTAAGGCAATCAGTGACATCTGTTAAGATCCCCGAATTACGAAATCCACTTCCTGAAATCCGCGATCAAAACTCCCCGATCTCCAGCGGCACCTCCTGCAAAATCGTGTCCAGAATATTCCCAATCGTTATCCCGCGCAGCGCACTTTCAGGATGCAGCAGGCAGCGATGTTCCAGGATCGAGGGGGCCAGCAGCTTCACATCATCAGGCAGTGTGTAGTCACGGCCGTCCAGAGCCGCGTAAGCTTGAATGCCGCGATAAAGGGCGTGGCTGCCGCGCGGGCTGGCGCCCAGGATCAGGTCTTTGTGATCGCGCGTGGCGAAGACGATGCGCACGATATAGTCGCGCACTGTTTCGTCGACGTGTACATCCCACACCTGACGCACGAGCTCAGGTACCTGACGCCCGTCCACGACCGGCTGCAGGGCATCGATGGGGTGCTCTCGCCCCAGATTAAGCAGCATCTGCCCCTCCGTTTCGGGGTCCAGATAGCCAAGACTCAACTTCATAAAGAAGCGATCGAGCTGCGCCTCGGGCAGGGGGAAAGTGCCCTCATATTCGATAGGGTTTTGCGTGGCCATGACAAAAAACGGCCGCTGCAGCACGCGTGTCACCCCGTCGACCGTGACCTGCCCCTCGCCCATTGCTTCCAGCAGCGCCGACTGCGTGCGCGGGGTGGCGCGGTTGATCTCGTCGGCCAGCAAAATGTTGCTGAATGCCGGCCCGGGAATAAAGGTGAAGGATTGGCTCTGCTGGTTGAAGATTGAGACACCGGTCACATCGTTGGGAAGCAGGTCCGGTGTGCACTGCAGGCGTTTGAAGTCAATGCCCAGGCTGACTGCCAGCGCGCGCGCCAGCATGGTCTTGCCAGTTCCCGGCGCATCCTCCAGCAGGACATGACCCTCACAAAGCAGGGCAACGATCAGCATTTGCAGCGCCTTTCGTTTGCCGATGATTACCTGCTCGACGTTGTTAATTACCTTGGTCGAGAATTGTTGAATGCTGCTCATAATGGTCGTTTGTCAAACAGGTGCAGATGATAAGCTCGTTGTTCATGATACCATAAGCCACATCGCCGGACGATACAGATTGGATAGTCTATCACAAAGATGCCATCTATTGGGGATGGGGGCATAGAAAAAGCAATGCGCTGCCGGACAGCAGCGCATTGCCTCGCACTTAACTGTTCTTTCTGATGCTTAGTTCCGGCCTATCTGTTTGCTTTTAGTCCCGGGATCTTTGCATCGATCCATACCAGCCGGTGATCGGAACTTGGGAACGGGAAAGTTCCGACAAGAGAGAAAAGCGGATCATCGCTGGTCGGCCAAAATACGCCGGAGTCGCGAATGCTCATATTCTTGCGTGGAAGGACATAGTCGGCGCGCAGATTGCCCGGAGTCGAATCAGCAAAATCGGCCGTATCGAAGGCGGGATCGCTGATGTGCGAATCATTTGCTCCGCCCTGCAAACTGGCCTGTTCCACCGCGCCTTCACTTTGCGGCGTTTTCTTGGTGCTTACGAGCGGGTGGTCAAGCAGCTGTTGAATTGAGCCAGGGATACTGTCGCCATCATTGGGATCGGAATTCTGATCGCCGGCGATCACGAATAAGGAGCCGGGCTTGAGACCGCCTTTTTTGCCGTTATCGTCATATATATAGCTGCTGCGAGAAGGGATTATATAGTCAGCCCAGAAGCGAATTTCATCGTAATTGCGGGTGCCGTTACGATCTTCCGGCCCGTCGAATACCGGTGGTGTGGGGTGGCTGACCAGGAAATGCACAGTTTTGTGGCCAATCTCGACCGGTACGTCCCAATGACTTTTACTTGAAAGCCTGAACACATCGAGCTCTTCAGGCGAATACCAGTCAGCCGGATCGGGTGTGTCTGGATCATCCGGCAGCATGGCCCCAGGCATATCCTTCCACAGGAAGAGCTGGAATGTGCGAATGTTGTCATAGTCGATAGGATACATAGAGTAGACGACCATGCCATACTGTCCGGGGAAAAAGCCGAAACCGAAAGAATCGTTTGGTACAAAATCCCCCGCGGCTCCGCTGTTATCCAGGTCGAAGCCCGAATAGACTCCTGTGTTTGAAGGCGCCACAAAGTAATAAGGGTAATTGATAGGCTCGGCGTCACCGTGTGCAACGGACAGGTAATTGTCCTGGAACTCCTGTGCTGCAACACCCCCGGCATCATAATCAAACTCATTGATCAGCAGTACTTCCGGTCTTGTACGCTGGATGATTTCGGCTATGACGTCCGGTTGTGCACTGCCTGGTACGGACAGTTCCGCAACGAGGTCACCCTCGTTATTGCGGTTGAGTGATGCATTGAATGTGGCGAAGCGCACGGGCGCCGGACGCCCTCTCTTAATCGGTCCTTTGGCCAAAGCCGTGGGGATCGCGAGCGTCAACGCCAGGACGAGCAATACAAAAGCGAAAATACGCCTGTTTCTGTTATTCATCACTATGGTTGCCTCCTATTAGTGAGAATTTGATGTGCGGCTCAATGGAGCCAAGCTGGATAAGACGGGATTCCGGTGGACAGCGTGGAAGCAAGATTGCTACCGGGAATGATTTGGCCAAAAGCCTGGTGACTAAAGGCCACGCCTCCATTATAAGGTAGCCGGCAATAAATTGGAAGCACCAATTCTGCGTGGAAGATAAAGGCCGAAAGGTTTACAATACGGCCGATGAGCGAAGAGGAACCGACCACGCCTTACCCCATCGATACGACCTTTGATGTCGACCTGGCGAACCGGCTGGCCCACCTGGAGAGTTACAATAAGCATTATTACCGGCCCAACACCTACCTGCACAAATGGTGGGCGCGGCGCTGCGGCACCACCTTTCGGCTCATTCTCAAGCACCTGGTCGTGGATGGCCAGGCACAGGATTATTATGCGCCAGGCGGCCTGGACGGCCGTGTGATCCTCGATCCGATGATTGGCGGGGGGACAACGCTGCACGAAGCGCTGCGTCTGGGGGCCAGGGTCATCGGCGTCGATCTTGACCCAATCCCCATCTTACAGGCGCGGGCCACACTCACGGATTATCCCCTGGAGCGACTGGAGGCTGCTTTTGCGGCGCTTGTTAAGGCAATACGGGACGATCTGGCACACTTTTACCTTACTTCCTGCCCGCAGTGCGCGTGTGAAACCGAAAGCTGGTACGTCCTCTATGGTTCACGCCGTACCTGTTCCTGCGGTCCGGTGATCATGGTCGACTCCCTCGTCCTGCGCCAGGAATCGAACGGCTCGTCGATCCGGCTCTGCCCATATTGTAGAGGGCTTGTTGATGGTTCACGGCCATGCGCCTGTGGAACGCAGGGAGCGGTGCAGATTGTGGAACGTGGTGAAGCTGTTTGCTCCACCTGCAACGAGACCTTTGAAGAGGACTTTACCGTACCCTACTACCAGCGTTTTGAGCCTATTGCTGTTACCGGCCACTGCAAGCAGCACAAATTCTTCATCAAGGAAGCCGACGAGCAGGTGCGGTTGGCATTGGCCGGCGCTGAAGGTCAAAGAGACAGCCTGCGGCTGCCGCGCGACCAGTTTGTGGTCGAGCCGGGCCGTAAATCTATCCAGCTGATCCGCCGCGGCATAGACAATTACCTCGATCTCTTTTCCAGCCGCCAATTATTGGTGCTGTCGAAGGCCATCGCACTCCTGCCTGATGCCGGCGCTTTGGAGCGCCTCAATCTCGCCTTGCTCATCTCCACGTCCCTGGAATTTAACTCCATGCTCTGCGGGTATAAGGGCAAGGGCCGGCGCCGTTCGGGCGCTGTGCGCCATACGTTCTCCCACCATGCATACACGTTCCCAATTACGGCTGTGGAGAACAACCCCCTCTATAAGCGGCGCGCTTCGGGAACGTGGCAGAAACTTTTTCACATGCGCATTCGCCGCGCCCGTCGCTGGGCGGCCGAACCGCGCGAAAGGGACATCAGCCAGAAACGGGCGAGTTTCGTGCGCATTGAAGGGGAGATCGATGGCGGAGCCGAAGCGGAATCATACGGCGAGCTGCAAGGCGGTGAGCGGCGCTTTCTGCTGCGTCAGGGTTCAGCAACGCAGCTTGATCTACCCGATCAAAGCGTGGACGGCATCATAACCGATCCGCCCTATTTCGACAGCGTACAGTACAGCGATCTCTCGGCTTATTTCCGTGTCTGGCTGAGGCAGTTTCTGCCGGAGGAGAGCGCCTGGGTATACGATGAGGCACAGTCGGCCGTTGATCCCCACAATAATGACCGCGACAGCCGCTACATTGAACTGATGTCGGATATTTTCGCCGAATGCTCCAGGGTGCTGCGCCGGCCACAAGGCCGACTCATCTTTACCTTTCACCACTGGAATCCTAAGGGCTGGGCCGCGCTCACCATTGCGCTCAAGGGAGCGGGATTTCACCTGATCAACTACGCCGTCGTGCACGCCGAGAACCCCATTTCCGTCCATATCGCCAATATGAACGCCCTCACCCATGACGCTGTTCTGGTTTTCGCGCCAGATGGTCAGGGGGATCGCCACTGCTGGGACCCGCCGATTGCAGTGGACAGAAGCAGCAGCGCCGCGTTTTGTACTGGCTGCGCGCAACATCTCGGTTGGGCATTGGACGCGCCAATGCCGGTGGAAGAGATTCAGGAGCATTGGCAGCAGGCGTTGTCCTGAGCAGCGTTCATTTCTTCCCATGCAAATTATCGAAGTTCTCTTCCCTGTTTTCGCGATTGTTCTGCTGGGATATTTGATTGTCCGCTTCAGAATCTTGAGCGTGCAGGATATAAACGGCGTATCGCGCCTCGTATTTAATATTCTCATCCCCATCCTTCTCTTCAATT
>JBJYWZ010000492.1:0-3450 GCA_046259725.1 Promineifilaceae bacterium (SeqCode)
TCCGAGGTGCTCCACGTTCGGCTCGGTGAGGAGTGCGATCCCGTGATAGCTGTCGACTGGACGGTCGATTCCTGACCTCCGACAACGATACTCCTGTCCGGTCATCTCAGAATCTGTCGTCGAAAACTCCAGAGCGAAACGATGGTGGATGCGATGCTGCCTGCCATCCCCGACATAGCTTGGGTGGCAACCTGCATTCACTCTGACCGCGACTCTACCGAGGCGACCTGCTGGAAGGGCTACACCTGGACGCCTTTGCCAACCTGCTGGCGCAGGGCGAGCGGGAGCGCTGGCGGCGGCGAACGATAAGGTTCCGACGGGAGGTAGAGCCCGTTAATCCCTGTAGCGGCTATTCACCCATGGCATTGAGGATGGACTCTGCCATGTGGACAGGTGTCAGTCCATAGTGCTCCAACAGTTCGTCGGCAGTTGCCGACTGCCCGAACTTGTCCCGCACACCAATGCGGAGCAGAGGAGGGGTATTCCGAACTTCGGCGAGGGTTTCCGCTACAGCACTGCCCAAGCCGCCGCTGATCCAGTGCTCCTCCATCGTCACACACAGCTTCTTTCCCAAAGCAGCATCAAGGATCGCCTCCGTATTTAGTGGCTTGATCGTGGGCACATTTAACACAGAGGTCTCAATGCCCTGATCTGCCAGAATCTCCGCGGTATCCAGGGCCAGCGCAGTCATGATGCCCGTAGCACAGATGACAATATCGTCACCTCGGCGCATAACTGGCACCGCACCAATCTCAAATTGGTAGTCCTCGCCGAAGATCACAGGTGTCGGATACCGGCCCAGGCGGATGTAGACCGGCGTCGCTATCTCGGCTGCGGCCACTACAGCCCTGTAGGCCTCGGTGGCATCGGCTGGGTTGAGCACCGTCATGCCCGGCAACTGCCGGACCAAGGCAACGTCGTCAAGGGCTTGGTGAGTGGCACCATCGGGCCCCTGGGTCAGGCCAGCGCTGACTCCAACAATCTTGACGTTCTCCTGCCCATAGCTGAGCTGCAGACGGATCTGATCGTAGGCACGGCCCGGGACGAACATGGCAAAGGAGGTGGCAAACACGGTCATACCCGTCGCCGCCATGCCGGCCGCAGTGCAGACCATGTCGGCCTCGGCAACGCCCATATCAAAGAACCGCTCCGGGTGAGCTTGCCCAAAGGCATACGTCATGTTCGATCGCTGAAGGTCAGCATCCAGCACCACTACATCCTGGCGGTGCTTGCCCAATTCTAGCAAAGCCTCGCCGTACGCAATGCGCGTCTCCACTCTCTCACCGAGCTTCCACTTCATCAGACCACCTCCTCGCCCTGGGACAGCACGCGCATTGCCTCTTCCCACTGCTTCCTCGTAATGGGAGCATTGTGGAACTGGAACTGGCCCTCCATGAACGGGACGCCCTTGCCCTTGACCGTCTCGGCGATGATCACCGTGGGTTTGCCCCTGACCATCTCGGCCTCGTCAAGCGCATCACAGATTTGGCACAGGTTGTGCCCGTCCACGGAAATAGCGTGCCAACCAAACGCTTCCCATTTGCCGGTGAGGGGCTCGAGTGACTTGGCTTCGTCCACTGCACCCTGGCTCTTCAGCCTATTCCGGTCCACCATGGCGCACAGATTATCGAGCTTGTGGGTCGAGCTGCCCATCGCCGCCTCCCAGACCTGGCCCTCATGCAGTTCGCCGTCGCCCAGGAGGCAATAGACCCTGATGCCCAGGTGGCGGATCCGGGCCGCCATGGCGATGCCGTTGGCGAAAGACAGTCCCTGACCCAGAGACCCGGTGCAAGCCTCGAGGCCTGGTGTCATGCAGGCATTGGGATGGCCCTGGAGGATGCTGCCCAGCCGTTTCAGAGTGGGCAGATCCTCCATCGGAAGAACACCCATTTTGGCCAGGGCCACATACTGTGTGGGGACGGTGTGTCCTTTGCTCATGACAAACCGATCTCGCCCATCCCAGCCGGGATCGCGCGGGTCGTAGCGCATTTTGTAGAAGTAAAGCGCCGTGACCAGCTCCACGATGGATAGGGAACCCCCGAAGTGATGGGGTTTACCTGCCCCCATCATGTTGATAATATGATAGCGCAGCTCGCGGGCAGTGGCCCTGAGTTCAGCCAACTTGAGATCATCCACCATCAACTTTCCTCCAAGTCGAGTAATATTGGTCCGCCCAGAGCAAGAGCCGGGATGTGGGACGACATCGAGTCATGGACGCAACCCCTCCCCCCCACGCCAATGAGCCCTTCAGAGGGGGAGGGCACTAGTCGACGGGATACAGCAGGATCTTGTGCGCTTCCATCGCCTCAAGCTTCTGGAATGCCTCCTCCCAACGGGTGATGGGCCAGATCTCGCTGATCAGCGGCTCGGTCTCGATCCTGCCCAGGCGCATCAACTCGAGGCAGGTCTCCCAGGTCGTCCAGGTGTGGCTAAAGGCCCCTTGATAGGTGACGACCTTGGCAACGATCTCGTCCATCGTCAGATTCACAGGCTGCAGAGACCAGCCGATCTTGGTGACCTGTCCATTTTGGCGGACGAGCGCCAACGACTGTTTGATGGCCGGTGGCACTCCGGCTGCATCGATCACCAGGTGCGCCCCAAGCCCATCGCCCAGCTCCCGGACGATCTGCACTGGATCCTGTTTGCCCACATCTACCGTAATATCCGCACCAAGCCTGGCCGCCAGTTCGAGCCGGGCCCCATCGCGCTCGGTACCCGTGACAATCACCGTGCCCGCACCAGACAGCTTGGCTACCTGCAGCGAGAACAGCCCCACCGGCCCCGGGCCGATAATGGCCACCGTATCGCCGGGGTGTATCCGGCTCTTTTCAACCACAGCGTTGTAGGCCACGCAGATCGGCTCTGTCATCGCGGCAGCCTCGTAGGTCACGCCATTTGGGATGTGATGGAGTCTGTGATATTTGGCCCGGACGTACTTGGTGAACGCTCCGTCCACCGCAAAGCCGAATGCGCGGCGCTCAGGGCAGACATTGTACGAGCCTGATCGGCAGAGGGCGCACGTTCCGCAAGTCTCTGCCGCCGTTTCGCAGGTCACCCGATCGCCAACAGCAAAGCCCTCGACCCGCTTGCCGATCTCCACGATCTGTCCCGACCACTCGTGTCCCAGGATTACAGGAGGACGGGCGAGGAGCGTGAGCTGACCATGGTACATGTGCGGCTCGCTGCCGCAGATACCGCAGTACTTGACCTCCACGAGGCATTCCTCCGGATCGATGGTGGGCACCGGTACATCACGGATCTCAACAGACCTGTCGGCCTTGCCATAGAGGACTACTGCTTTCATCGACCCTCTCCTGTACTCATCGCGCATGCGGCTTTCAGTCCGAACATCCCTAAGCGCGGCTTCGATTCCTTCCAGTGTGCGATCACCATCTTGATCAGCGTGCGCTATCGGCCTGCTATAATGCCACATCATGTGGATGCGAACGC
>JBJYWZ010000493.1:0-8767 GCA_046259725.1 Promineifilaceae bacterium (SeqCode)
CGACGCTGACGAAGCGCATGGCCGAGGACCTGAGCGACTACCTGCTGGAGATGGGTGTGAAAGTGCACTATCTGCATTCCGAGGTGCATACGATAGAGCGCACGGAAATTCTGCGTGACCTGCGTATGGGCGTGTTTGACGTGGTCGTGGGCATCAACCTGCTGCGTGAAGGGCTGGACCTGCCGGAAGTGTCGTTGGTTGCTGTGCTGGACGCCGATAAGGAAGGTTTCCTGCGCTCGGAGACGGCGCTGACGCAAACGATCGGCCGTGCCGCGCGCCACGTCGACGGCAAAGTGATCATGTATGCGGATACGATCACTGATTCGATGCGGCGTTCGATTGAGACGACGAACGCGCGGCGGGAACGACAACATGCGTATAACGAGGCGCACGGCATCGAACCGCGCAGTATCGTCAAAGCAGTGCATGACCTGACAGATGATATCATGGAGCAGCGAGAGCTGGCGCTGGCCGAAGAGGGCGCAAGGTACACGACTGTGGCCGATCTGCCCAAGCCGGAAATGAGCAGGATGATCATCGAGCTGGAGAAGCAGATGAAAGAGGCCGCGCAGGCGTTGGAGTTTGAGAAAGCGGCCGTCTTGCGCGATCAGGTGATGGAGATGCGGCGTATGCTGGCGCTCAAGGATGCCGGCGCTGATTCCGATATGCCGGAATGGGAACGTATGCGCGCTCTCGATGAGGCCGGCATCGCCTACGAGGCTGATTAATTACGGGTTTCTCTGCTATAGACCATTCAGAATGGGAATGGAGCTCGCGCATTATGGGGTCGACACGGTCGAGAATTTAAGGACGAATGCTGGAGAGACCCGAAATACCCTGGCCGAAGATATCGGCCTGCCTGTCAGCCGATTACGCAATTGATGCCCAAGAGATCACCTTTCTGCCGCTTGGCGCGGATGTCAATACGGCCGTCTACCGTGTCGCCGATATTGACAATGTCTCTTTCTTTCTAAAACTGAGAAAGGGCGCGTTTGACCGGACATCTGTTATGCTGCCCAGGTTCTTCAGCGAACAGGGCATCAGGCAGATCATCCCGCCTCTGCAGACCGTTTCCGGGGGCCTTTGGGGAAACCTGGATGCTTACAAGACAATTTTGTATCCATTTGTGAACGGCCGTAATGGGTATGAAGCCACTCTTTCGGAGCGGCATTGGGTTGAATTTGGATCGGCGCTGGGAAAGATTCACTCGGCAACTTTGCCGCCGGACGTGGCGGCAAGCCTGCGCCGCGAAACTTTTTCAGCCTATTATCGCGAACTCGTACTTTCCTTTCTGTCGATTATTGATGAGGAAACTTACTGCGACGCCGTCGCCGGCGAATTGGCTGTCTTCATGCAAGAGAAGTGGGGTGAAATTCTGAACCTTATTGAGCGGGCCGAACAATTGGCGCATGTGCTGAAAAAGGAGCCGCCGCCGTTTATCGTTTGTCATTCTGATATCCATGCCGGAAATATCTATATCGACGATGATGATGCTCTCTATATTGTGGATTGGGATGAGCCAATTCTTGCACCGAAAGAGCGCGATCTGATGTATATCGGCGGCGGGCTGTTGGACTCGGGATTGTCTCCTCAAGAAGAAGAATGCCAGTTCTATGAGGCGTATGGTCATGTAGAAGTCAGTCGACACGCTTTGGCCTATTATCGCCTAGAAAGAATTGTTCAAGACATCGCGGCCTACTGCGAGCAGCTTCTTCTATCAAACGAAGGCGGTGCCGATCGCGAACAATCTCTGGTGTATTTCAAATCCAATTTTCTCCCAGGCGGCACGGTTGAAATTGCCAATGAGACCTATGAGAGTTTGAGCAGCTTGTGAAGAGCAGAACTAAAGTCAAGTTAGCGGATGACGACATTCGACGAATCACGAACCATGCGTTTGGCGAAGTTCCTCTCCTCGCCTGTCATGAGCTGACTGATGGCTGGTTTAATACGGCTTATAACATCAAACTAGGGAGCAGTCCCGGCCGGATTGTTCTAAAGGTCGGTCCGCCGGAAGGGGCCGATATCCTGACTTATGAGAAGAACCTTCTGCTTGCCGAAGTGGAAACGATGAAGCTGGCGGCGGACAATGCGCAGATTCCCGTGCCGCATATCTTCTTCGACGACTTTTCGCGGCGGTATCTGCCGTATGATTACTATTTTATGGAGTTTGTGCCTGGCGTGACCTGGGACAAGATCCGGGAGTCCCTATCCATCGAGCAGAATGAGACCGTCGAATGGCAGTTGGGCCGGATCACGGCGCAAATTAACACCATTGAGAACGATACGTTTGGCTATTATGCTTCCGGCCCGCGGTTCGATAATTGGCCTGATGCATTTCGCTGGATGTGCGGCCTGCTCTTCGCCGACGCCGGGCGGTACCGGATTGAGCTTCCGCTTTCGGAGCAGGAGTTTTTCGAGAAGTTTGAGGAGCATCGGGCGATATTTGACGAGGTGACGGCGCCACGGCTGGTCCATTGGGATTTGTGGGCGGGCAATATCTTCGTTTCGTTTGAGGGCGATAGGCCCACGATTGAGGGAATTGTCGACTTTGAGCGCGCCCTGTGGGGCGACCCGTTGATGGAGTCCTATCTGGGCCGTCTGGATGGTCTTGGCGCCTACTTCGAAGGTTACGGGCTCGATCTGCTGGCTACGCCGGCGCAGCGCCTGCGGCGTGTCTTCTATAACATCTATCTAGACCTGATTATGATCATTGAAGATGGGCCGCGCCAATATGATGACAAGGGCAGCATCGCCTGGGCAAAGGCACGTCTGCAGCGCGATATTGGCTTGCTGCGCCTTGATGAAAGCCCGCTTTCCTCACTTGATTAAGGTCATGATATACTTGCCCGGTGACAAGCCATGTGAAATGCCTGGCTTCTGAAAATATGAAATATGGAACTCATACTGAATAAAGAGCAGGAAGGACTGCTGCGGCAAACTAGAAATACACTTGGCCGGCTGCGTGAAGTCCTTGCTGGAACGGATGCCACTCCCGCGGATCGCAAGGCACTGGCCGACTCCATCGAACAATTGGGCGAACTCTTCCTATTGGTTGTTGCTGGCGAGTTTAATTCCGGCAAGTCAGCTTTTATCAATGCACTGCTGGGCGAGAAGCTGCAAAAGGAAGGGGTTACGCCGACTACAGACCAGATTTATTGGCTTAGATACGGTGAAGGCGCAGAAAAAGTACCCGGCGAAAAAGGGGTATGGATCCGGCGCGCTCCCGTCGATTTCTTACGCAAAATCAGCATTGTCGATACGCCGGGCACCAACGCGATCATGCGCGAACACGAGGCGCTGACGGCCGAATTCATCCCGCGCAGCGATCTCGTCCTCTTCATCACCTCAGCCGACCGGCCGTTCACGGAAAGCGAGCGCAGTTTCCTGACACAGATTAAGGAGTGGGGCAAGAAAATCGTGCTGGTGATCAACAAGATCGACATCCTGGAAAGCGAAGAAGATGTAAAACAGGTGGTTGATTTTGTAAGCAACGCGACGCAGCAGTTGACCGGCAGCAAAGCGATCGTCTTCGCTATTTCGGCCCGGCAGGCGCAGATGGAGGTGGGAGCCGGTGGCTTTGCATCGTTGGAAAACTATATCCGCGATACGTTGGATGATGACGGCCGTTTTCGTCTTAAACTGCTCAACCCGCTTGGCGTAGGCAGCCGGCTGCTCCATGCTGAATTAGACGATATTCAGGCTGATCTTGAAGTATTGGCGGCAGATAAAGAGCTGCTTGACGATATTCAGCGGCAAATGGTCTATTACAACGACGATATGCAGCGCAATTTCAAAGCGCGTCTCGGCGAAATTGACAACCTGCTCTACGACATGGAAAAGCGTGGTAATGAATTTTTCGACGATCGTATGCGCCTGGCGCGCATCCCCGATTTGCTGCGCTCCAAACAGTTGGAAGCGGACTTCGAAAAGGAAGTCGTTGGCGATACACCGCAGCAGATCGAGCGGTTGGTCAGCGAGTTAATTGACTGGATGGTCGAACAGGACCTGAGGCAGTGGACGGCCGTATCCGATCGCCTGGCAGAACGCAGCGCTAGTGCTGAAGGGCGTATTGTCGGCGGTGTGGGCCCGCGCGAGGGGACTCTGGCCTATGACAGGCAGAGGTTGATCGATTCAGTTGGCGCGGCCACACAACATGCGGTTGAGATGTACGATAAAGAAAAAGAGGCGGAAGAACTGGCGCAGGCGGCGCGTTCGGCCGTTGTCGGGACTGGCCTGGCCGGTGTTGGCCTTGGTCTTGGTGTAGCGGTCGCCGTCGCCACGCATGCCGTCTTTCTTGATTTTACAGGCATTGCGGCCGGCGTGATGGCGGCCACTCTGGGCCTGCTCATTATTCCGGCACGCAAGCGCAAAGCAAAGAAGGAGTATGCTGAAAAACTTGCCGATTTGCGTGAGAGACTCATGGATAGCCTGACCACGCAATTTGAGCGCGAGATGCGCCGCAGCACACAACGTCTGGAAGAAACAATCGCCCCATTCACTCGTTTTGTACGTGCCGAGGAAGCGAAGTTGGTCGAGCAACAGACGCAGCTGGAGGAGATCGAGTCGCAAATTTCTGGACTGCAGTCGATTCTAAGCGACGACACGGCATGAACAAACTCACCGTGTATAAGCTTGATGAAAATGGAAACGAGGTCTGGCACTACGTGGGGGTTGAGCTGGAACGCAATGAGCATCTAGTCAGGCTTAAGGCTTATTTCAACCGCGATGATATCGATATGGGATTCACGATTTTTGCCCGCGGCGATCGCTTTGTGGAGTCCTTCTATAACGACCGCTGGTACAATATTTTCGCCGTATATGAAGGGGAAAGCAGTAAATTTAAGGGCTGGTACTGTAACGTGTGCCGGCCGGCGCTGCTGGGAGAGTCAACCGTGCGCTGCGAAGATCTGGCACTGGACGTGTGGGTGACGCCGGAGGGTAAGCCGCTGGTGCTGGATGAAGCTGAGTTCGCGGCGCTGAAGATTACGGCCGAAGATCGCGTGGAGAGCTTGAACGCTTTGGAGGAACTGCTACAACTGGCGCGCAGCGGTGATTTGCCCCGCTGACCGGAAATCTGTGAAAGCGGCGCACCAGGCGCCGCTCTCATCAGTTATTCCATGTCTATGCAGACTCGGCGGGTTGGACGAATTTCCAAATAACCCCACCAATACCGCCCATAATGGCCCCAAAGGCGCCAAAGAGACCGCCGATTACGAGAGTCGTACCCGCGCCGGCGGCCATCGAACCCAGGAATGATGGTGCTGTGCTCATGACGAATGCATTAAGTCCAAAGGCCAGGCCCAATATTAAGCCGGCGATAAGACCGGAGATCCCGCCGCCGATAATGCTCTGGCTCATTGTTTCATGACCCGGAGCAAGATATCCATAGTACATGCCCACGCCGATCGGAATGATTACCGCACCAGCCAGCAGCAGCACAGTCAAAATATTATTGAAGAAAGGCGTCAAACTCATCAAGTAAAGCAAACCGGCAAATACGACGCCCACGGTTGCCGCCTTGATCAGGCTCGCGGTATTTATTTTTAGCATCGATTACTTCCTCCTAAATAGTAAAGTATTCAAACGGCTCAGCAGCCTAGATCCGCACGTTTTGTTTTCTCCTTCTGATTCTCCGGATCAATAGGATGATAGCAATCGCGAAAATAATGACAAGAATACCGGCGAGCACCGGGATGAAGATGGCCAATAGGGACATGCTGGCTGCGATGATATCTTCGGTGAGACTCACCGCCCAATTGCCGGTGCCTGCAGTTGAGGCGGTGACGACCGGACGTACAAGGCCCTTAGTGGTGTGTACACCCCCGGCGACAAGCACACCGGCCAGGATTGCCAGGATAGGACTCATGTCATTGATGGCGCTGGTGCTGCCGGCGAAAAGTATGGCTCCGGCGACAGGCCGTATGAAGGTCTGAATGCCATCGTTGAGCGTATCTACGGCCGGTATCTTGTCCACTGTCATTTCGATGACCAGCAGAATTACCAGCAGGCCGATTGCCCACCAGCTTGATAGCAGATCATATGGCGACGACAGTTTGATGAGAGGATCGCCGGCGGGAAAGCGCCCGGCCAACGCAACAACCAGTAAAGGGATATAGGCGTTAAGACCGGCGCTGCCGGAAAGACCGAATGCGGTTCCTATGCCTGCGATAGCTTCTATCATTGTTTTTCTCCTGAAATGCTCTGCACTTACCGCTGCTGTGATTGAACTGCAATAGCCGTCATCACGGCCCCTTTCAATTTTTGCAATAGAGCTTATTTCTAAAAACCCGGAAACCCGGTAAGCGTTCCGGTCATCGCCCAGCGGACGGTGCTGATGGCTGCCAGTTCCATTACAGCCAGGATGAGTCCGGCCAGAAGTGGCCTGGCGGCTTCTTTCCAGGTTTCCGACTGCCCATCACTACGCAAGAAAACAAGTACCACGGCCGTGTTCAGCGCGGCGACGACAAAGATCAGGCCGGCGGAGCTGGCTAATGCCAATACGTAAAGCAGTGGCTGAAGGTTGCTCAGAACGAGAACGGCGGTGATGAAACCAAGGAGGATCAAACCGGCCAGCTCCCGCCAGTTTTCTAAAAGCGGTGCATATCGTGGCCAGCGCCACAAGGCCTGCGCGAGTGCTGCAAAGGTGATCACGCCAAGCGTCAGACCCGCGCCCATGCCCGTGGCCAGACGCAGCCAGTTGCGCGGTTCGTAGAGATGTGGCGCATCCGGGAAAAAGTGACTGTAGGAGTTGATCCCGTCGATGCCCATCAGCGCCAGCAGCAGGAGCATGGCGATAAATATGCCGCGGCGCGGGAGCAGGACCTGGCGCGCCCGTCCGGCCAGGAACAGCGTTAAGATAGTCAACGCCGCGCCCAGATACATGCCGGTACAACGGGCACAGAGTGGAAATTGACGGCCGTAAACGGTAAAAGATCGTTCTGTAAGGCGATGGCACAGGGCATAGCCACTCCAGGTTCCGGCCGCCAATAATGGATCCTGGTTCACAAATGCACCGTCGGTCAGCGCATAAAAGAACATAAGCAACAGGGCGGCAGCGGCAATTCCAGGTATGACCCATCGCCTTCCAGCCCGCGGCAGAGCGGCGGTAAAATTCCCGCCAGTGTGGTTCTGTTCCTGTAAAGACATTTAGGTTTAATCGCGCAACTTACAGTTATTTTCTCCGATTACGCTTTGCAAGTCACGCAGAATTAGGTACAGTGGGCGAAATTAGTTTAACGATAGCATTGTTTAGCTGCTACAGCAATGAAGTGAGGAAGCTGCATGCCAACAAAACCCGGGACATACCACCGGCCCGAAAGTATTGATGAAGCCCTGCAACTGCTCAGTAAACCGGACAGTGTGGCCCTGGCAGGAGGCACCAAGTTGCTGGCCAGCGAGTCTGGTCTTGCGGTTGATCACGTTGTCGACCTGCAGGCCTTGAGCCTCAGCCAGATAGCCGACGAAGGGCATACACTAACTATTGGATCAACATGCACGCTGGCAGACCTGGATGCGTTTTTGGTTCAAGATTACGCAGCTCACCCTGCCGGTCTGCTGATACGCGAAGCGATCAAGCGTGAGGGGCCGAATACCTATCGCAATGCGGCAACGCTGGGGGGCACGATTGCCAGCCGCCTACCGGACAGCGAACTTCTGGCTGCGCTGCTGGTAATGGACGCGCGCATCAGTTTTGCCGCGCAGACTTTTTCGGAAGATGTCGAACTGGCAAATTATCTTTCCGCAGAAAATCCTACGACTGGGCTCATTGTGTCGGTCACAATTCCGTGGCAAGCGGGGCAGGGCGCGGCGGAGCGCGTTGCGCGTACGCCGGCGGATTACCCTATCGTCTCTGTTACGGCCTGGCAGCCTTCCGGCGGCGAGACACGGCTGGCGGCTACAGGCGTTTCGGCGCGGCCACAGAGGTTGGCGAACGCAGAAGCGGCTGCGGCCGGTGGATTGAGCGATGAGACCATATCGCTCGCCGCGAGTGCGGCGCGGGATTCGGCCGTTCATCCCGGCGATTTCCGTGGAGATGCCATCTATCGTGCGGAGATGGTGGAAGTGCTTACGAGGCGCGTCCTGGAAAAGCTAGCTAAGTAGAGTCCTTTTTCCCGTGAGGCGAATTAGCATCCTGATAACAGCCAAAAGTCCGACGCG
Organism: Promineifilaceae bacterium (SeqCode); assembly: GCA_046259725.1. Lineage (GTDB taxonomy): Bacteria > Chloroflexota > Anaerolineae > Promineifilales > Promineifilaceae > JAACFF01. The sequence continues at coordinate 8,158 of JBJYWZ010000493.1, forward strand.
CTGTCTGTGAATTTTGTTGCGAAGAAACGCCGATCGGTGTTACGATCTGCTTCATCAAGCTGGCCGGGCGGTCGCGGCGCCGCGATTGCAGCGCTGAGGAAAGTCCGCACTCCAAAGAGCACGGTGCCGGCTAACGGCCGGGCGGGGCGACCCGACGGCAAGTGCAACAGAGAAGCATAGTGCCGGCCGGAGATTTCCGGCAGGTGAGGGTGAAACGGTGGTGTAAGAGACCACCGGCGGCGGCAGTAATGGCGCCGGCCAGGCAAACCCCACCGGGAGCAAGGCCAAGCAGGATATAGATCGTACGCCGGTCCTCGGGATCGGGAACGATCGCGGAGCTGCTCGCTCCGTTTAACATCCGGGTAGGCTGCAAGAGGCTGCCAGTAATGGCAGTCCAAGAGAGATGATCGCCATACGAGCCGTGGGAATCCCACGGTCTGTATACAGAATGCGGCTTATAGGCCAGCTTGATAGAAATTAAAGGTATGATGAGGGTGTGGAGGAGAAATTTCTCCACGCCTTTTTGTGTGTAGAGGACTTGTGGCGATTAAGGTGATTTTTGTTTGTTTGGGAAATATCTGCCGCTCTCCTATGGCCGAGGCTGTGTTTC
>JBJYWZ010000493.1:8867-10295 GCA_046259725.1 Promineifilaceae bacterium (SeqCode)
ATTTTTGTTTGTTTGGGAAATATCTGCCGCTCTCCTATGGCCGAGGCTGTGTTTCAGAACATGGTAAATGAGGCTGGTTTGAGCGATAAAATTCTCGTCGATTCGGCAGGTACCGGAAGCTGGCATGTTGGTGAAACGGCTCATTCGGGAACCCGGCGCGTATTGGCAGCGCACGGAATAGATTATCAGGGTCGCGCGCGTGTCGTGCGCCATGATGACGTGAAAGACCCGGCTACCTATGTGGTGGCCATGGATGGTGAAAACGTGAGCGATCTGAGGCAGCGTTTTGGCGACATTCCGCATCTTTATCGCCTGCTGGACTTTACCGAAAACTGCAGCGACCGGGATGTTCCCGATCCCTATTATCAGGGCAATTTCGAGTATGTTTATGACCTGGTCGAAGACGGCAGCCGTGGCCTGCTGGCGGTAATCAGAGAGAACGAGAATCTGTAACTTCTAAGGGGCTGTTTGTTGATGTCGCATAAAGAGGAACGCGATGTTGTCGTCGTAGGGGCGGGACCGGCCGGGGCGACGACGGCTACGATTTTGGCTCAGCAAGGATATGATGTATTGCTGCTGGATCGCAGCGAGTTCCCGCGGGACAAGGCGTGCGGTGACGGGATTCCGGCCGGCGCCTTTAAGCGATTGTATCGGCGCGGTATGGGCGATAAGTTTGAAGAGGCCAAGGCGCGAGGCGAGATGTATCCTGTTACCGGCATGCGCCTGATGTCGCCAAAGGGACATGTTATTGAGGCCCGTTTCCCGGAAGATGAACTATTTTCCCACGTCATGCCGCGCGTTTATTTTGACGCGGTTATTCAAGAGTATGCGGTGGAGTCAGGAGCGGAGTTTAGAGCCGCGGCGGTGAAAGAACCCTTGATTGAAGACGGCCGTGTCGTCGGCGTCAATGCGCGGATGAACGGCTCGGTCAAGCCAATTCGCAGTAAGGTTGTGGTGGGAGCCGATGGTGTAACGTCCGTGCTAACGCGTAGCCTGCGCCCAACAAGCAAACAGCATAAAGACAGCCATCGCGCCATTGCCGTACGGGCCTATATTCACGATATAGAGATCTTTCCTGGGGAGGTAGAGTTCTTTCTTTATGATGAAATCTTGCCCGGTTATGGCTGGATATTTCCGACGGCCGATGATAACGAGGCAAATATCGGTTTAGGCATGAGATTGGACGTATTTCGCAAGATACATGGCGATTTAAATGTTTTCTTGCAGCGGTTCCTGGACCTGCCAATGATACAACAGCGGCTCAAGCGCGGTGGAGAGGTGAGTAAGGTGCGTGCCTGGCAGCTCAATTTCGGTTCTCAAAAGGACCTGCAGCATACGTATGACGGCGCTCTCTTAGTAGGCGATGCCGCCGGATTCATTAATCCGATAACCGGGGGCGGCATCCACAATGCGATAATTTCCGCAGAA
>JBJYWZ010000494.1:0-1826 GCA_046259725.1 Promineifilaceae bacterium (SeqCode)
CCCTGAATCTGGCCATCCAGGATCAAGGGGTTAATCACCTCGCCACAATCATGGACCACCACATACTTCAATATCTTCAGCGCCATGGTTTCCGGATCTATCTCGATGATCATGGTATGAGCACCGTTGGCTGTCGCCCCATACTTCGGGCCAAAATAGTCCGTGGACTCAAGACCCGGCTCGGTACCCGGCTCAACAGCGCCGCGCATGGGGTTGGCCATCTGGGCTAATTCCTGAAGCGATATCGCGCTCTCCGGCACGCCCTTAATCTGCGCGTGCCCGTTTACCAGTTCCAGATTTTCAACAGGCACATTATCCAGCTGTTTGCTGGCCAAATTCAGCACCTTCTGCCGCACATTGTTTGCTGCGGCATTGATTGCGTTTCCGGCCACGACTGCGCCGCGGCTGGCGAAGGTCCCCGCGCCCCAATGGAACTGGTCGGTATCGCCTGTCACAATGTCAACATCGCTCACGCCAACTCCGAGCTGGTCGGCCACGATCTGCGCAAATGAAGTGAAGTGGCCCTGGCCCTGCGTGCCAATTCCCGTTACCACGCTGATCCGGCCGTTACTCTGGACCTGTACCCTGGCCCCTTCATACGGCCCGATGCCCGTACCCTCAACATAGCAGACCAGCCCCAAACCAAGGTAGCGACCATCTTTTCGCGCCTCTTGTTTTGTCTTCTCGAAGAACTCCGTATAGCCGATCAGTTCCATCGCCATATCCAGGCTCGGCTCATAATTTCCACTGTCATAGGTCAGCGGCCCGAAATCCTGAAAGATGATCTCGTTGTTATACGGGAAATCCTGCGGTTGAAGGAAATTAATACGTCGAATTTCAGTTCTGTCCATCCCCAATTCGCGCGCGGCGATATCCAGCAGCCGCTCCATAACAAAGACACCATGCTGCCGCCCTGCTCCCCTATACGGTGTGACGATGGGCTTGTTCTGGAAGAGAGAGGTGAACTCGCTGTAATACGCGGGAACCTTATATGCTCCTAAGAGCGTACACTGGCTGTTGAGCGGCACCGTCAAGGCGTAGGGCGCATAGGCTCCGGCGTCATGCAGGAACTTATCGCGCACTGCCAGGATCCGCCCCTCTTCATCCACCGCCAGCTCCGCCCAATGGATCTGATCCCGTTCCTGCGTCGTGGCCACGAAGTTCTCACTGCGATCCTCAATCCACTTGATCGGACGATCAAGCTGCATCGTGGCCCAGGTGACCATCACTTCCTCAGAATAGAAGAGCATGATCTTGGGCCCAAAGGCACCGCCGATGAAAGGGGCGATCACCCGTACCTGGTTCTCCGATAGGCCAAACATGGCCGCCATGCCGTTGCGCAAAAAGACCGGCGCCTGGGTCGTGTCCCAGATGGTCAGCCGTTGGTCGCGGCGATCCCAACTTGAGACGATGCCGCGGTTTTCCATGGCCGCAGCCGTCCCGTGGTCATAATAAAAACGCCGCTTGACCACCACGGCCGCTTTCCTGGCTAGGGCATCAAAACGACGGCCGTCGCCTTTGACCTGAATCGCATGAGCGTGCACATTAGCTCCCAAGCCAGGAATAAATTCCACGTCTTCATGGATCAAGGGCGCGTCTTCACGCAAGGCCTGTTCCAGGTCCACCACGGCCGTCAGCGGTTCGTAATCCACCCACACTTCGTCGGCGGCATCCTCGGCAATATAGCGGCTCTCGGCAACCACCATGGCCACAGGTTCCCCTGCATAACGCACCTTATCTTTGGCCAGAGGAACCTGTGTCCTGGTATTGAAGACCAGGCCTTCGATTGGCGGCGGCTGCACCAGCAGCGGGCCCGGCTGCCAGAT
>JBJYWZ010000495.1:0-2353 GCA_046259725.1 Promineifilaceae bacterium (SeqCode)
TCGCAGGTTTATTTGCTTAGATGTCTAGGTCGTTGGGGCATTGGGTTTGGTGCAGGTAGGTCTGGCACTCTTCGTCGGTGAGCTCGCGGGAAAGCCGCGATTGGGCGAGCTTTATAAGCTCGTCGATGGAGATGAGATATTCGCTGACCGTACCATCCGATCCGGCTGTTATGAGTCTGCCCCCATCAGGACTGAAGTCAACGCCGCTTAGCGGCAAGAGTTGTTCGGTCAGTGTCATAAATTCCTGCCCGTTTTCCATATCCCATAATTTGACGCTTCCATCGAAACTAGAAGTTGCCAGCACGGTTCCATCAGGGTTAAAAGCAGTACCGGTTACAAGCCCCGAGTGTCCACTGAGTTTATATAGTCTCGAAAAGCTCTGCGCATCACCCGCATCACTTTTGGCATCAAAAACGTAGGCATTGCCGTCGTAACTTGCTGCCGTCCAGAGGCGGCCGTTCTGAGCGATATCGGCGTCCCTCAAGGTCGTTCTACACACTTGCTCCGAGGCCGCTTCGGTATAGAGTGGATTATGGGAACCCGAGTTCGCATCCCATCGGGTGGCGTAACCACTCTCGTCAAATGACCAGATACCCTGACCATCTGGGTCAAACACAAGTCGATTAATTTGATGCGTATTGTCAATAGTGGACGGCCTCATGTCACCGGCCATGTCCCAAAGTGTGGCCGTGCCATCCTGGCCGGCGGCGGCAAGTTGCGATCCGTCGGGACTGAAGGCAACGGTTGCATATCCCGCGGATTCGCCGTTAAGGTTGAACTGTTCCTCGCCTGATCTGGCGTCCCACACAGAAACGCCCCCGTCCCGGTTTGCCGCGGCCAGCCATGCACCGTCCGGGCTGTAAGCGGGAAAGAAGGTGCCTTCGAGGGTACCAGGGAGGCTTAGCAACTGATCGCCGGTCGCCGAGTCCCATACCCTGACCGCCCCATCACTGCCGGTGCTTGCAATTTGCGTTCCGTCCGGACTGTAAATGGCATCATAGACCTCTCCTTCGTGCGCTGCAATGGCCAGGAATTCGGCGCCAACGGAAGGACGAAGATCCCAGATCCGGGTCATTCCCTGATCACTACCCGTCGCTAGGTGCCGTCCATCCGGATGCAGCGCGATCATATTAATCCCGTCCGCCCTCCCGGGAAGCCGGGTTATCTGCCGCGGTTGATCCGCACTTACATCCCAAAGGGTTACTGTTCCCCCGTGGGTCGCCGTGGCTAAACGATCGCCTGAACGGTTGAAGAGAAGATCCGAGACTGGCGAGGTTTCCTGGAAGGTAAAAATCTCTTTCCCCGTCCGGGCATCCCAGAATGAGACGCCGGCGTCGCCCGAGCCGGCGACCAGATAGTCGCCGCTGGGGCTAAATTCAATCTCATGTGCATCATCGGCGCCTTGAATCTCAAAAATTTGATTGCCATACCGGGGATCCCAGACGAGCACGCTTTTTTTGGGTATGAAGGCAGCCAGACGCGCTCCATCCGGGCTATAGGTAACGCCGGTTGGCGCACCGGGTGTTTCGAGCAGCAGGGCCGGTTCCCGCAGGCGCGGCGGATCTGACGCCCCAGAATTGCCATCATTGATGCTCTTGGTGATGGCGGCGATTTCCCAGACTTGTACGTCACCATCCCGCAGGGCAACAGCCACCTGGCTGGCGTCTGGGTTTAGAGCAAATGTATTGACCATGCCAAATGTACGAAGCTCGCCAAGCAGCCGGCCGCTGGATAGATGCCAGATTTTAACCAGGCTGTCGAAGCCGCCTGAAACCAGAATCTCTCCGTCCTGGCTAATATCCAGCGTACTGATGAAGAATGGTTCATGACCGGCTAATTCCTGGATTAAGTCTCCTGTTTGTGCATTCCACAGGGTCAGTTGGCCATTCTCGCCGCCGATGGCCAGCATCTTCCCGTCAGGGCTGTATTCCAACATGCCCGAAGCTGGGATGGTCAGCTCAACCCGATCGGTTTGCGTGGCCTGCCGCAAGACCTCCTCAACCTCCGGCAAAACGGTCCCATCTTCAGCAAAAGTCACCCTGGCCGCTTCCAGGGCCAGGAGTATGCTGCGTTCGGGATTCAAATCCACATTGGCCACCGCGGCGGATGCTAATTCACGAGACGTGGCCAGCCGCTGTTGCTCCTCGGCTGCAACGCGTTGTTCCTCCGCCTGGCGGGCGAAGAAAAGCGCGGCCAGGGCCAATATTGTGGCAATAGCCAGAGCGCCAGCCAGTAGCAGCGCCCGGTTTCGCAGCCGTCCGGCCGCCTGTGACTGTTCTTCAGCGCGCCGCTTTTCGGCTTCCGCCAACTGCTGCGCCGTCTCCAGCTCTTGCCTCTGCCGCGCTTCTTCCTC
>JBJYWZ010000496.1:0-11635 GCA_046259725.1 Promineifilaceae bacterium (SeqCode)
GATGAGCTGTGAATATTGTGAACCGTAGTCGAGAATGATGATGGCGTCGCGCATGGGAAACCTCTGGATGTCGGATTTGGGAGGTCGGATTTCGGATTTAATTTATTCACTGGCGGCGAGGACGATTTTGCCGCCGGACATGTCGGTAATGATGGCCATTGATTCGATGGGCACGTTCCAGTGCTGGAGGAGTTCGCGCCCTCCTTCAAAAGATTTTTCTACGACCGTGGCGATGCCGACGAGGGTGGCACCGGCATTCTCAACGATGCGCGCCAGGGCGTCGATGGTTTTACCGCTGGCGAGGAAGTCATCGACGATGAGGACGCGGTTGCCGGCGCCCAGAAATTCGGGCGAGACCATGAGGAGCACTTCGCCGCCCTTGGTATGGCTTGGCGCGCCGTCAATGTAGACGGGCTCTTTCATGGTGATGGGTTTGTGTTTGCGCGCATAGAGGACGGGCAGGTTGCCCAGGGCTTTGCCGGCCATGACGGCGGGGATGATGCCGCTGACTTCGGCGGTAAGAACCAGATCGGGCTGGACGGCCGAAAAGCGACGGGCGATTTCCTGGCCGACCTCTTCCATCAGGAAGGCATCTACCTGATGGTTGAGGAAGCTGTCAATCTTGAGAATGCCGCGTCCCAGGTTTTGACCTTCTGTCAGAATGCGCTGCATCAGTGATTCCATGGGTGAAAACTCCAATGAACTGCGGATTTCGGATTTGAACCAGGCACCCAGCTCTCTCTCCTACTATTACGAACGTTTGCATACCTGGTCTGCATTAGCAGTCCACTATAATGCAGGAAGGCATTAGAGCGATTGAAAATATCGCAATATCCTTTATGATCTAGCTTCTAAAGTCCGCATATAATTATGCGCCAGGCGGCGCCGGCGGGCCAGCTTAGGAGACTATTGGTAATAGGTGTAGAAGATGTGCTGGCGTTGACTGGGTTATGGGACTTTCCTATAATAAATTAAGTTACAATTCGTTCAAAAAATATTGAAAGTTGCAAATAGGGCATTGTTCATGGCCACAGAAGAGATAATTGAAGGACTGGCAGCAATTGATGAGATGCTTGTGGCAGTGGTTGACAGTGATGTAAAGACACTGCATGATGCCAGCGTGCATATTTTGACGTCTGGTGGAAAGCGTATCAGGCCGCAGATGGCGCTGTTATCGTACCTGGCCGCAGGGGGAGAGAATGTAGATGAGGTGATCCCGGTCGCCTCGGCCGTGGAAATGGTGCATACGGCGACGCTGGTTCATGATGATATAAACGACCACAGCCTGACGCGACGCGGTAAGGCAACTGTTCATTCAGTCTGGGGACGAACGTTTGCTCTTTTGACCGGCGATTATTTGTTCACCAAGGTCTACGAATTGATGGCTCCTTATGGAAGTGATTTGAACGTGATCATGGCCGATGCGTGCTCGCGGCTGGTGGAAGGGGAGACCTTGCAGGCTTATGCGGCGAAGCAAGGCACGATTGACCGCGAGATGTATAAGGAGATTATCGCGCTGAAGACGGCCAGCCTGTTTGAGGCGGCGGCGAGAATGGGAGCGATGATGGCCTCGGAAGACGAGGCGACGATCAATGCCCTTTCGAGCTACGCATATAACCTGGGGCTGACGTTCCAAATCGTGGACGATATCCTGGACGTGGTCGGCGATCCCGAAGATATGGGCAAGCCGGTGGGCAACGACCTTCTGCAGGGACGGGGCGTGCTGGCGGTCAAGAATGGGCTGGGAACGGCCGTGGCCGAGGCCGATGTCGCCGTGCAGGAAAAGCCGGATGCGATCGAGAAGATGATGGCCAATTTACGCGATTCCGGCGCGCTGGAAATCGCGCGATTGCAGGCAGTAGAAAGCGGGCAGCGGGCGCGTAAGGCGCTGGAACGGTTGGAGCCGTCAGCAGCTAAAGATGAGCTGGATGATTTGATCGACGTGGTGCTTAATCGCCAGAGATAGGTAAGCGTTTGAAGAAGCATGTTGAGACCCCTGCCGGATAGGCAGGGGTCTTTTTGATCTAAGAAAGTGATTGCGATGGAGATAGAGGATAGATTAGAGACAGAAATCGTGAGAGCGATCTGGATTGGACCAATTTCGGGATATGCGTTACAATGCCGTTAACCATTACTGTAGTACCATACAAACGCATATGGCAACGTTAAGGATCAACGGTTTCCACACATCGACGACGGGCAGGTCGGAGGGCATCGGGCAGTTTTTGCTGGATGTTGATTCGGCGGGCGTGCCATTCTTTGCTTACTGCGTGGATGGGACAACGTCGCTGGTGGACGCCCAGAAGATCATGAAGTACAGCAGCGTCGCCCATCACGCGGTGTTCCGGCAGAGCTATTTTCCATTCAACCAGGGAGGGAGCGATGTGCCGGATTACATGGAAGATCCGGAAACGGCAGCGCGTAAGCAGTGGGATTCGCACCGCGATCGCTGGCCGTCCGATCTGGACCCGGCGCTCATTTATGGCGAGACGGTCAACGAACTACGTAAGGAAGTGGAGTGGGCGAACTGGATCGGCGAATTTTGCTACCATACGGGGCTGTTTGCGCTGCGCGACGGCTTTAAGTGGTGCGGGCCGGGGTACAGCGCGGGCACGCCCGATGAAGGGGCATGGGAAACGCCGGGCATGTTGAAGTTCCTGGATCTGGTACAGCGCAATCCGGATAAGCTGGCGGTGGCGCTGCACGAGTACAGCCTGACGACGAGCGATATCTGGAATGGGGGCGGGGGGCTGGTTGGCCGCTTTCGACAGTTGATTGATGCCTGCAAGAAGCATCAGATCGAGCCGCCGCCGATTTTTTTCACGGAATGGGGCTGGACTCACAACCGCATTCCGGAGCCGGAGCAGGCGATGAAGGATATCCTGGAAGTGGGCGAACTTTATGCCCAATATCCGTCAATCAAAGGCTCGGCGATCTGGGCGCTGGACGGAGGCTGGAACAGCCTGGCCGTTCAGACAGCGCGCCTGATGGATCCCCTGGAAAAGGCGCTGATCCAGACACGATACCCTGACCCCAAAGTGGAGCAACCTCCTATGGATGAGAGTGAAGCAACAAAAGGATTACCACGCGAACAGTACGGTCGTGAATACCTGGTCGCACCTCAAGAGTCGAGCATGGACGAGTGGCTGGACATCTGTCGCAAAGCGTTTGAACGGAAGCAGACGGTGGGATTTTCATATGATGATGCCGGCGTTGGAGCATTGGACCGCAAGACGGCAATTTTGTATGATATCCCACGGGAGAAACGAATGGCCTACCTGGCGTGGTACGAACGGTATTATCCGGATACCAAAGTCTTTTTCCGCGACAGTTAAGAACCGCCATCGACTGCGCGCCTCAGCAGTATCAGCCGCGTAGAATTAAGAAGAATATGATAAGAGAGAATTCCACAGCGGACGGCCGTGAACTCATCGCGGCGGCATTTAAGAAGGCGCAGGAACGGCAGACGGCCGCCTTGATGCCTTATTTCACCCTGGGTTATCCCGACATTGAGACGTCGTTGGATGTTGTTGAGGCGATTGCCGGGAGCAGCGATCTGCTGGAGATAGGCATCCCCTTCAGCGATCCCCTGGCCGACGGGCCGACAGTGCAACACAGCACACAGATTGCGCTGGAGAACGGCGTGACCGTGGCCGGCTGCATGGAGATGGTGGCGCGCCTGCGCCAGCGCGGCGTCAACACACCAGCCTGTTTTATGGGCTACTATAATCCAATTCTGGCTTATGGGACCGAGCGCTTTGTCAGGGATGCGCGCACGACGGGCATCCAGGGCCTGATTGTGCCGGATCTGCCGCCGGAGGAAGCGGCGGAACTGGCCGGATATGCGTCTGAGGCAGGGCTGGCCTATATCTACTTTCTGGCGCCGACGAGCAACGAGGCGCGGATCAGGCAGGTGACGGCAAAGGCCAGCGGCTTTATTTACCTGGCCAGCCTGACGGGAGTAACCGGCGCGCGCACAGCCTTGCGCAGCGATCTGGAAGCGTTTGTCGGCCGTGTGCAGGCGCATACGGAGATCCCACTGGCGGTAGGATTTGGCATCAGCACACCGGAACAGGCGGCGGCCGTTGGCGCGCTTGCCGACGGCGTGATCGTGGGCAGCGCACTGATAAATGCGGTCGATGAGGCCGGCGAGAAAGCAAATGCGGCGAAGGCGTTTGTGGGAGCGATGCAGGCGGCATTGGGCAGGTGAAACGGCTAGCCTGATAATCTGTGCAGCCAGTGTGTCGCTGAACTGCTGACCAATAGTCCCCAAGGAGAAAAGTTATGTCTAATAAACTTGCGGGGGAAAACAGCCCGTATTTACTGCAGCACGCGGATAATCCGGTGGCATGGTTCCCGTGGGGTGAAGAAGCGCTGGCTCTGGCGCGGGAGCAGGATAAGCCAATCTTGTTAAGCATCGGCTATGCGGCCTGCCATTGGTGCCATGTGATGGCGCATGAATCGTTTGAAAACGAGGCGACAGCGGCGCTGATGAACCGCTATTTTGTCAATATCAAAGTGGATCGCGAGGAACGGCCGGACTTGGACAGCATCTACATGGGCGCGATCCAGGCATTAAATGGTCAGGGGGGGTGGCCGCTGACCGCTTTTCTGACGCCGGAGGGTGAGCCATTTTATGGGGGTACCTATTACCCGCCGGTGCCGCGCTACGGTATGCCCAGCTTTACTCAGGTGTTAGAAAGCGTGGCCGATGCCTGGCAGACCAGGCGCGAGGAAATTGAGAACAGCGCGGCGGGCATTGCGGCCCATCTCAGCCAGGCGGCGGCGGCAGCGAGCACGCAGGCCGGCCAGGCGGCGAACGAGGCGCTTTTCGACCAGGCACTGCAGGTGATCCTGGGACAGTTTGACAGCGAGGAAGGGGGATTCAGCCGCGCACCAAAGTTCCCGCCATCAATGACGATTGAATTTTTGCTGCGCATGGTCATGCAGCGCGAGGAAAAGATGGCGCGGCAGATGGCGGTGTTTACGCTGGACAAGATGGCTAAGAGCGGCATGTACGACCAGCTCGGCGGCGGATTCGCACGCTATGCGACTGATAATAAATGGCTGGTCCCTCATTTTGAGAAGATGCTGTATGACAACGCGCTGCTGGCGCGCGCCTACCTGCACGCGTACCAGGTTACGGGCGATGCTTTATACCGGCGCATCGTCGAAGAGACATTGGACTTCGTGGCGCGAGAGATGCGACACGAGGAGGGCGGATTCTACAGCAGCTACGATGCCGACAGCGAAGGGGTCGAAGGGAAGTTTTACGTCTGGCAGGCGGATGAGATCCGCGAGGTGCTGGGGAAAGACGCGGAACTGTTCATGGCGCGCTACGGCGTGAGTGATGAAGGGAACTGGGAAGGGGAAAATATCCTGCATATCGCCACGGAAATCACGCAGCTGGCTGAACGTTTCGGCCTAACTGAAGGCGAGATTGACGAGCGCCTGGCTGCAGCGAAGGAGCGTCTTTACGCGGTGCGTGCAGAGCGCGTGTGGCCGGGCCTTGACGATAAGGTGCTGACGGCATGGAACGGCCTGATGCTGGCGGCGTTTGCCGAGGCGGGGCGTGTTCTGGAGAGAGCGGATTACGTGCAAATCGCGGAGGAGAACGCGGAGTTTTTGGCAAGGAACATGCAGACGGAAAACGGCCGACTGCAGCGTACCTGGAAAGCGGGCTCCAGGGCCAAGTACAATGGCTACCTGGAAGATTATGCCTACCTGGCTGATGGTCTCCTGGCGCTGTACCAGACGACGTTTGACCCGCGGTGGTTTGCCTGGGTAGAGGAACTTGTGCAGCAGATGCTGGACCATTTCGGCGATGATGAGGACGGTGGATTCTTCGACACCTCCGACGATCATGAGGCGCTGCTCTACCGGCCAAAGGATATACAGGATAACGCGACGCCAAGCGGCAACGCGATGGCTGCCCAGGTGCTGCTGAAGATCAGTCTTTATACGGGAGATGGATCATATTGGGACAAGGCGCAAGAAATGCTGAACGGAGTAACAGCGTATATGGCACGCTTTCCAACGGGATTTGCGCATTGGTTAAACGCGGCGGCATTCGCGATGGGCGACCCGCGCGAGGCAGCCGTGGTGGGTTCAGTGCAGAAAGCGGATACCAAAGAATTATTGGCGGCGCTGAATCAAGCATACCGACCGAACCTGGTTGTGGCAGCGGGGGAAAGCGCGGAGGGCATTCCGCTGCTGGCCGATCGGCCGCAGGTTGATGGCAAAGCGACCGCGTATGTCTGCCGGAGATTTGTCTGCAAGCGTCCCGTGACCGATGCAGAGAGCCTGCTGGACCAATTAGATTAATGTTATCTAATGAATTAAACTGCTATTTGCTTACGATTTGATTTGTGCTACACTTTTCTTGGCTCCCCCCAGAGATGTTTCCCGTAGGCGCCCGCCTACGGGACATCTCATTTTTTTTGCCTGGTGGCGGGCCCTTCCCGTATGAAATTAGATTCGTAGATAAATAAGCGCGGACGGCGATCGGTAAGCTCGTCCTGTTTCATTAACTGAATTTCAGGCCGTCTTTGTCCGCGTCGACGTGGATGGTTTGCGGGCCGCTTCCGGGAGGTCGGGAGAGGAGAAAGTCGGCCAGGGGTTCGCGCAGGTAACGGCCGATGATGCGCCGTAACGGCCGCGCGCCAAATTCGGGCTGGTTGTTTTGGGCGAGCAGCCATTCTTTGGCCGCTTCCGTCAGAGATAGCTCGATGCCCTGATTGGCCGCCAGTTTTAGCTCCTTCTTGAGCATCAAATCGAGAATGAGCACCAGCTGGTCGGGCGTCAACTGGTGAAAGAGAATGACTTCGTCGAGGCGGTTGAGGAACTCGGGGCGGAAAAAGCTGCGCACTTCAGACATCACCAGGTCCCGCTCGCGCTGGCCGATGATGGGGACGAGCATGTGCCGGGCGCCGAGGTTGCTGGTCATAATGATGACGGCCTCGCTGAAAGTGGTCTGCCTGCCCTGGCCGTCGGTAAGGCGCCCTTCATCCATCACCTGCAGCAGGACGTCGAGAACGCGCGGGTGGGCTTTTTCCACTTCGTCAATCAAGACCACGGTGTAGGGATTTTCTCGTACGTAATCGGTGAGCTGGCCGCCGCCTTCAAAGCCGACATAGCCGGGGGGCGCGCCAATGAGGCGGTTGATGCTGGCTTCGTCCTGATATTCGCTCATGTCAAGGGCGAGCATGGCGTCTTCGGAACCGAACATGAAGTCAGCCAGCGCCTTGGCCAGTTCGGTTTTGCCGACGCCACTGGGACCGAGAAAGAGGAAGGAGCCGATCGGCCGTTTGGGATCGCGCAGGCCGACGCGCGCCGTTTTCACCGCGCGGCTGACGGCGGCGACGGCTTCTTCCTGGCCGATGATGCGTTCGTGCAGGCGCTCGTTCATGCCGGCGTACTTGCTCTGTTCGTCCTCGCTTAATTTGGCGATGGGGATGCCGGTCATGATGCTGGCGGCGACCATGACATCCTCTCCGTCCACACGGCCGTCCGCGGGGATTTCGGGCAGCGTGGCCAGGTGCTCCTGGGTGACCATGTGAACGAGGGCGCAGGAGCGCTCCATGAGCTGCACAGCGGCCGCGGGTAGGGCCACGGTTCTGATGTATTGGCCGGCGAGCTCGGCGGCCGTTTCCACCGCCTCGCGCGTTACTTCCACGCCGTAATCCTCTTCCAGCCGCGGGCGATGGTAGGTGAGCATGGCCAGCGTTTCATCTTTGGTGGCAGCGGGCACATCGAGGCGGTGGGTGCGCTCGCGGATAAGGGCTGTTTCCCTGCTCATGCGGTCATACTCGCTGATCGTGGCCGTACCGATGATGACCTGCTCGTCGTTGAGCAGCGCCTTGTGGAGCTCGCGATTGACCTGATCGGGGAAAGCAGCGCGCAGCCGGTCGCCAAAGAAGCGGTGTATGGCGGGTACAAGGAGGATGCCGCCGCTGGCGCGGCGCAGGGCAGCGCGCATGGTCGCCAGAGGATTTTCGAGGAGCGCGGTCTCGCTCATCTGGACCACGGAGCGCAGGCCGGCAGGTCCTTTGCCTTCGGCCAGGAGCTGAGCCAGGCTGTAGACGAGCGTTCGCCTGCCGACGCCCTCTTCGCCGACGAGGATCACGTGTCGTTTGCCTGATAACGAGAGCAGGGTTGAAAGATCTCGCAGGAGCTGTTCTCGTTGGTAGACGGCCGTGGCAGCTCCATCTTTGGCTTCCTGCACATAATCGCGAAAGATGTTCTCGTGTTCTTCGGTAGCGACCTCATCGAGCAGGGAGGTTACGGCGGCCGTGGTGACACCGGCACGCTGCAGTGCGGCGGAAGTGGTGACGTTGGGTTGGGTCATGGCGGCGAGGGCATGGCCGCTGCCCGCTTTTAGTTCTTCGCGCGCCTGGGCGATTGAGTATCCTTCATCGAGGACGACGAGCATCTCTTCGTCGAGCGGCACTTCACGGCCAAAATCATCTGTAAAGTTGAAGTCGGCATCGTGTCCTTTGTTGCTGAGAGCCATCATCTCTACACGGCGCAGCAAATCGTTGATGTCCGCGCCGCGCTGTTCGTGCAGGCGCAGCAATATCTTATAGGCAGCCGAATCTTTGTCGCTGAGGAATTCGAAGAGCAGAAGCTGCGGCGTAAGCATGTGCAGCTTAAAGTCATTGCGACGATCGGCCGCGCTTGTCATCAGGCGGGAGAGTTCGGCGGAGGGAATGTTGGGGTTAAGATGGCCCATTTTTGCGTTTTTGGTTCCTTTTTGTTTTCGGATTTGCGATACTTCGACTCCGCTCAGTGCAAGTTTTGGATTTCGGAGTGCGGAATATGGAATGTGCTCTGGCTTCCGCACGCTCTTTTTTGTTCACCTGGTGAGCTTCATACGTTTTGGGAAATGTAGCCTTGTGCAGTGATGGTTTCGACCTGTTTTTGCCAGCCGGGTGGTTGGCGGGTCCTATAGGCGGCAGATTCGACGGCCCACTCGTAGCGGACGTAGATGCGTTCAAATTGCCAGGCATCATTGTCCCAGGTAAAAAGGCCATATTTGGCGCGCGGGTCGCCGTCGCCGGGCATGCTGACAGAGCTGATGTTGTAGAGTGTTTTACCGTCCCAGGAGCGGATGGAGGGGATGTGCAGGTGTCCGAAGATAATTGTATTTGCCTGGACACCTTGCAGCACATCGTCCAATTCATCGTCAGCCTGGCGGACACGGCCGTACAGTTGAATCTGCTCCTCCTCGGGCGGGAAGATTAGCTGATTGACGTCCTGCGGGTTGGCGTGCACGATAAGGAGGGGCCGGCCATCGCTGCCAGGCGCAGAGACGGTGTGGGCGAAGGGCAGGTCGTCAAGCCACTTTCGCTGTGAGTGAGACAACTGGTCGTAGGTCCACTGCGCCAGATCGGCGAGGGGCGGTGGCGGCTGTTGGCGGCCAAGCAGCCAATCGTCGGTGTTGCCGTAGACGGCCGTGCAGCCGAAACCTGGAACGCCGTCGAGGTCTCGCACTCGATCGAGGCATTCAGCGGGACGCGGGCCGACGAGACAGAGGTCTCCAGCGAAGACGATTTTGTCGACTGCTCTTTTTGAGATGTCTGCCAGGACCGCCTCGAGGGCGGTCAGGTTGCCATGTACATCCGAGAATACGGCCAGGCGCATGGTTGTTTCTCCTTGTCGACTTGAGGCTAAATGGAAAGGTACCATAGCGGTTGGGGGGAAGCAAGGAAGGGGGATATTAAATGCGGAGGGGAGATAGACGTAGAGATGGGGAATGGCGATCGCGATTGCGAGAGCGAATGGGCGTTTATGGTTGAAAAGTGTACAGGGATTTGGAGATTGGGATAATCTAAGTTTCGCAACACGGTGTACAATGTTGCGTAAAGGGTTATGAAGCGTCCAACAGCGACTAATTGTTGTTGAAGTAAAGGAGATTTTGATGAGTTTAATCGGCAATATTATCTGGTTGATCTTTGGTGGATTCTTGGCCGGGTTGGGATATATCCTCGGCGGTCTGGTGCTTTGCTTAACAATTATCGGCATTCCATTTGGTTTGAAGGCGATCCAATTGGGCATGGCCAATATGGCGCCATTCGGCAAGGAAGTCGTGGAAACGGGTTCGGACGGCGGCTGCCTCTCTCTTGTTTTTACGGTTCTATGGATCGTACTGTTTGGTTGGGAGATTGCTATCGCCCACCTGGTGAGCGCACTGATCCTGACGATCACGATTGTCGGCATCCCGTTTGCCAAACAACATTTTAAGTTGATCCCGGTCGCGTTATTCCCGTTTATTTACGATCTGGACTAATTACGCTTCTGATAGAAGCTTGTTGATCCGCTCCGGCAGCGAGTCCCACCAGGATCCGTGGGCACGCACCTGTAAAAGGTGCGTGCTGCCGGGACAGTCGTGGGCGCCGAGACCTGAGGCGATGGGCCGGCAAACGGGGTCAGCCAGCAGCAGCGCCGCAACCTCATCTTCCAGACGGACTGGTGAGCGCAGGATAATCACCTGGCGCAGCTGAACGTCTTCTTCATCCATTAGATAATCGACATTCCAGAAAAGTTTCTTGCCAGCCGGAGGCTGTGTCTCTTTTGAGGCCATTGCGGCAGTGTGGACGGCGTCGAGCAGAACCGGACGCAGGCGATGGGACGGCTTTGGCGGGCGGCGCGTGGCATGGCGCAGGAGGCGGCGGGCCAGGGTCATGGAGCCCGAGCGGGCCATGGCCGACCCCACGTAGATCACGTCTCCCTGCGGGACCCTGATCAACATCCCCTGGCGGAAACGGCCGAATTGAATGCGTAAGTCACCGGCGACCGCGATGCGCAGGATATATGTGCCGGTGGGTTCGTTGTCTCCGAGAATGGTGATGGGTTGATTCATAGGTTTTTCCGCAGTGCGATTTTACCAGGGCTTGGAAAGAAAGAGCATGGTTCGTTGGCGATTGCGCCGCTGTTGCCACAGCGGGCTGCGATTGCGATAGCCATAATGATAGAGATCGAGAGTGGATTAATTGTGCGAGGTGGTTACAATGTTGCTATGACAGAGATTATGGTAGCAGGGAAGATCGATCTTTATGATCTGACGCGGGAGGAGATGGTTGGGCTGCTGGGGGAGTGGGGATACAGCGCCTATCATGCGATTCGGCTATGGCAGGGGCTTTACCGCGAGGGGGCGCGATCGCTGGACGAGATTGAAGGTCTGCGTCCTGATCTGCTGGCGCAGCTGCACAATCAGACAGCGGCCGTCGCGCTTCCGGTGCGGCTGGCGACCAAGAGCAGCGATGGTTTTACGGAGAAGTTTCTTCTAGAGCTGCCAGACGGGGAAGAGATCGAGACAGTGCTGATGCTGTTCAAGGGGCGGGCGACGGCGTGCGTGAGTACGCAGGCGGGCTGTGCGATGGGCTGTGTCTTTTGCGCCACGGGACAGATGGGCTTCAGGCGCCATCTGACGGCAGGCGAGATCGTGGGCCAGGTGCTGCACATCATGCGCCTGCAAGAGGAAGAGGATATGGCGCTGCGCAACGTGGTTTTTATGGGCATGGGCGAGCCGCTGCATAATTACGAAGCGACGATGAAGGCGCTGGCTATTCTGACCGACGCTCATGGGCTGGCGATGGCGCCGAAGCATATGACGATCAGCACCGTGGGGATCGTG
>JBJYWZ010000497.1:0-8113 GCA_046259725.1 Promineifilaceae bacterium (SeqCode)
GTGCTACGCAAGACGCCGGACCCGGAGACGCGCGGCAGCGTTTTTTGCTAAACTAAAGCGTGCCTCATTAACAAAGAAGTTTATTTGACTATCCTCCAGGCGGCAACGGACGTCGAGATGATTCTGAATTACCTAATCGGCTTAGTACAATTAGACGAGATGATGGGTAACAACAGTACAAGGTCGTAGGTAAGTGCGGCCCAATGAGATGGTCCCGCGCACGATCGGATAGGCGATCAGAGCGATGGGCAGGAGCAGCAGGAAGAGACGTTCCAGGCGCGAGGCCAGGGTTAGGGGAAAGTAGCGCTCGAGTAATGTCGGCCCACTGGCCAGGTAGCGTTCTGCATCGGCATTCATGGGTATGCCAGCCGACGTGGGCGAAGGGAACTCACGTGGTGCTTCGAAAATCCCGCCCTGACTATGTATCTCCGCAGCGAGGATCAACAGCAAATTAGCAAGATCGGGATGCAGTCCAGGGCCGGCGACAAGCGTGGCCCGGGTGGCGAGCAGAGGTGTATCAGCGGGCGGCAGGTCCGCTTCGTCGGCTGGCAGCAATGATTTGAATTTTACGATACCGGTTGTAATCGATTCTTCATTCAGTCCATCCTTTCTGGCAACCTTGAGCGGGATGTCCCAATATTGGATCGATCTATGTTAGCGCGGCCATTTACCTGCTGCACCTTCTCTTCAAGTCGCGGGCGACCGGGACGACAAAAATCTTCTTGCTCATACTCAAATATCTGCATTATCCTTAAGATAGATCGCTATTTGAGTACGATTGGAAAGCTTTAATTTTCGCAGAATATTACTGATGTGGCTGCGTACTGTGTTGGCACTTACATGCAGTTTCGCTGCGATCTCTTTGTTAGATAGTCCCTGGGCAACCAGGGTGGCAATTTCTTGCTCGCGATCGGTGAGCGGCGACTCCATCCGGCTGGCCTGCGCGGGTTGATTGATCAACTTCTCCACGAGAGTCTTGGGAATAGACATCTGACCCCTATGAACAGAGCGGATCGCGTGCAAGAGATCATCTGGCTGCGAATCCTTTAGCAGACACCCCAACGCACCGGCATCAAGCGCTTCAATTAGTTTTCCTTGCTCACCAAAACTGGTCAGGATCAGGACATGGGCAGCGGGATCTTGCGCCAGGATTTGTGCTGTCGCCTCTGAACCGTTCAATTCAGGCATTATCAGATCCATCATGATCACGTCCGGCCTCAGGCGCAGCGCCATCTCGACAGCCTGTTTCCCGTTTATTGCTTCGCCTATCACTTCCATCCCGTTACGCGGAATCAGTAAGGCGGACAGTCCCTGGCGAACCACCGGGTGATCATCGGCTATAAGGATACGAATAAGGTCGCTCATCAATAATGTATCTTTCGATAAAGTTTACTTTCTCTTTTCTTACTGCGTCACCGGGATCGTGGCTGCGATGCTGGTTCCCCCGTTAATAGAGGAACTGATCCTCAGGTCACCTCCCCTGTTCTCAACGCGCTTACGCATATTGTTGATGCCCATGCCGGCCGGAAATGACGCAAGATCAAAACCACGGCCGTTATCGACAATACGCAGACGGATACAACCATTTTCTCGTGTAATCTTCAAACTGACCGCATCTGCATGCGCATGCTTGAGAGAATTATTAAGAGCTTCAATCGCCACATAGTACAAATCCCTCTCGAGTTCTGCCGAGCCTATCATTGTATCGACTGTGGCTTCGGCAGAGATACCGACGCGCCGTTCAACCATATCCAGGCGGGCGTTTATCGCCCCGGCTAACCCACCTGCCTCCAGCACCGGCGGTTGGAGTTCAAATAACATATAGCGCATTTCACGCAGCGCCAGCAGGGATGTACTGGCCAAATGTGCAAGGTTGGCTGCAAGACGTTCTTGATCACCATCCTGCAAAGCTTCCTGAGATGAACGCGTGAAAAGAGTCATGCTGTAGACGAGCTGTGTCACTGAATCATGTAGATCGCGCGCCAGTCGCCGGCGTTCTTCCACAGCGGCGATGTTCTTGATATGCCGGCGAAGGCGTTGATTCTCGACGATTAAGCCCATCTGGCGCGCCAGGGCAACTAACAGGGAAATCTCGCCCAAGGAAAAAGCCTTTTCTTTCTGACGATAGCAGCTAAGCCAACCGTGAATCTGATCCCCGGCAACCAGCGGGCTTCCAAGGTAACTTTGAAACTGCGGGATTTTCAGTTCATCCGGCAAGTCAGAACAGCCATTTTGTTCGCCGGTCATAAGGGGCTCCGCATTGTGCTGGATACGGCCGATGAAGGAAGCCGACGAAGGGATAAATTGAAGTCCTTCGACCAGCGGATCAGGTAAATTGCGATAGGCAACCAGTTCCATCGACGTCTCGTCTTCATTAAGCAAATGGATGCATAATGCCTCGCAAAGATTAATGTCCATGATGCGATTCAGCGCCGGCTGCAACATATCAGCCAATTCCTCGTCAGCGGAGGGCAGCATGGTCAGGTCTGTGAAAGCGGACAATTCACGTGTGCGGTCGCTTACGCGCTCTTCAAGCTCCGCATAGGAGGTCTGCAATCTGTCAAAAAGTTCCTCTTGCTGGCTTTGTGAAAGCTTCAATGACTGCGTCAGCCGATTGAAGGAATCGGTCAACGAACCAATTTCATCATCAAATTGTTTGGGCACAAATGTGTTCAGGTCTCCGCGGTTCACACGCTGGATGCCACCCAGCAAGTTATCCAACGGCCGTACCAGGATGCGGCGAAAAAATAGCGGGAAAACCAGCAGGATAAAGACGCTGACAACCAGGATCAGCAGCAGCCACCTGGACACTATGCCACTTAAGTAGTACGCCGATGCTGCGCCGGAAATGCCGATATCGTTGATCATTCGACCGGCAAAAAACACATCGACAGAGCCGGCCACGGCGACGATGAGCAGCACCGTGGCCAGGGTGATGCCGACCAGCTTGGCCATGAAGCTGTTTACTTCCGGGGCATAGTTGAAGTAGACCAGGGCGATGGCAATGATAGCCAAAATCGACCCGATATTGGAAAGAATAAAGCTATATGGCGAAGGAAAAGAAGCCACTGTTTGCAGGCCGGGAAGGAACGCAAGCGACAACGCCAGAGCAAAGTTGCGCAGAACTTCGGCTTCTTCATCCTGAGGATAAATCAGAAAGCGCCAGGAAGAGCCTGCTTCAAATTCGTTCGTGTTTGCTGCGGCGCGTCTGGAGAACTGAACAGACCGGCGCAGGAAGATAATCACAACGAACAATATCTCCAGGGGCAGCAACAAATAATACAGGTCACTCTCATTCAACTCCGGGGACCAGTGAAACAGAAACCGGTAATCAAAGGAGATAGTGTAAAGCAGGGCCGCGAAAGCCAGGACGCTCATCAACAGCAGTACGGCTCGCGCTTCGAGCGAGGGTTCGTAGCGCGGCAAGTTGTAAGCAAAATAGCTGAGGGCAACGCCGCCGGCGAGGATAAATAGGTCCTGCCAGGGAGCGAAAAAGTCCAGCCAACCAAATACGGAATTGGTCAATATCGTGGCCGCGCCGGAAAGTGCGACCAAAAAGAAAAAGGCGATTAATGCCCAGGTTGCCCGCGATTTTGATGGCAGGCGAAGCAGGTATGTTGCCACGCTGGCAGAGAGAATCAGCAGTGTCAAACCGATGATGGCGTAGCCAGTGAAGACAACGTACGGGGATTTCATTTGGGTACTGCAATCACTCTGCCACAAGCCGCTTTTTTGACTGCTTGAGGGTAGTCTCGTCCATTTGTATTAGTCCGATCGATCCGATCAAGATCATCTCGATGTCTGATGGCTCTTAATGGATAGTTCACTAGACTTATATCATTGTAGAGGCGTATTTTGTCGGAACAATGAAGTTTGTGCACGAATGTCCGAAATGGGCTCGGAAATGATATCTACGGCCAGGCAATTAATGGTGCTGCTCGTCTCCCAGCCCGGCATCATGCACAAAGCTCTCTACAGTATACTGCAGTCTCTGCCGGACGCTATCATCATGGATACAAATGGCGCATTGACTGCCTATGACTTTCTGGAAAGGCAACGGGCGGATGTAGTTGTTATTGATGCCAATATTCCGCTGGCGGAAAGAGTTGCTTTGCTGGCACGCCTTGAGAAACAATTTCCGCAGGTGCGGACGCTTGTATTGACAACGACTAAGAGACATCACCAGGTGTTGAGGGAGGCTGGAGCGGAACTGATTTTAATGCAGAATTGTTCGCGCCAGGATATTGAAACGGCCGTTTTGAGCAATAACGGCGATCGTGGTGTGCCGGGACGACTGCAGCCGAGGACATGAAGAAAGCACGTACCGATACTGGTGAAAAGATAGTCGCGGGATCGGGCGGCGACGTTGAACACCAAACGCCGACCGATGATCTGTGTGTGAATAAACAAGACTTAATAAAGAGTGCTGGAGGATAATGATGCAGCATGTATTAGTCAGAAGACAAACTATACTCTTGATCATATTGATCGGCATGATCCTGGCGGGCCCGGGCGTGGGTTCGGCATCGGCCGAAGATTCGCAGTGGCACACTCGCTTCTGGAATAACACGCATTTCGGCGGCGATCCCGTTGTGGAACGTTACGACAATGCAATCGACTTCGATTGGGGCGACGGAAAACCCGCGAACCATGTAAATGATGACAACTTCTCGGCCAAGTGGCGGCGCAGTGTCAATTTCCAGCCCGGCGTCTACCGTTTCAACGCCACGATGGATGACGGCATGCGCGTCTCCATCGACGATCAACTGATTATTGATTCCTGGTCCGACAGCCAGCAACACACAGTTACGAAGGACGTTTATGTCAGCGGCGGCGAACACCAGGTCAAAGTAGATTACTACGAAGTGGGCGGCAAGGCTGTGGCCAAGGTCAACTGGCAGCTTATCCAACCTGAAGGGGCATCTGCGGGCAGCGGCGGGGGCCAGTTCTTCCCTAACTGGAAAGCCGAGTATTTCAACAACACGTCGCTGGCCGGATCGCCGGTCCTCGTGCGCGACGACCGCTATCTCAATCAAAATTGGGGGGCCGGCTCACCGGCTCCTGGCGTGGTCAACAGTGATTACTTCTCCGCTCGCTGGACTAAAACTTTGAGCGGTACACCGGGCACCTATTATATCACCCTGACCAGCGACGACGGGTCCCGGCTCTATGTGAATAACCAGCTTTTGATCGATAACTGGGCGGTACAGGCGCCGACGACGCGGACAGCTACCTATTACTACAGCGGCGGCGCAGTGCCGATACGCGTAGAATATTTTGAAAATACGGGAAATGCAAGCATTGATGTGCACCTTGATCGTACCAGCGGAGCGCCAGGAGTTCCTGTACAGCCGCAGCCGGTGCCGCCTGTTTCCGCCTGCGCCAGCCCGACCGGATTCTCGGCCGTTGTCAATGTGAGCAGCCTCAATTTCCGCTCTGGACCGGCCGTCCAGTTCCCGGTATTGGAAACGCTGCCGGAGTGCACCCGGGTGCAGCTGACCGGCTACAGAAACCCGGTAGAAGCGGCGGCCCCGTGGGTGCAGGTGAACTTGCCCGACGGCCAGACAGCATGGGCTAATGCCAATTACATGGTTTTGGGCGTGCCGCTCTCGCAGTTGACCGTTTTAAGCGACTGACGGAGTTTGGAGAAAACAATGAGTACAAAGACACCAAATACATCTAGCGAAGCTGCTAAGCCGGGCTATGTCCTGGCTTTGGAAAAGGCCTACGGTTCCCCCAGCCAGGAAGGGTTCGGCAGCGCAGTATTCTTTGAGCAGGCCGGGGAAGACAGCGATCTGGAAGAAGTGGCCAGGAAGTATTACGAGCATTTCGTTGGCGCCAAGTGGGCAGAATGGGGCGAAGAAACCTGGATGTCTCCCTGGAAAGAAGTTTATGGCCGCAAGCCCGGCGCCAAGCATGACATCATCAAGGAGCTGCAAGGCATCGATGACTTTAGCGCCTCCATGTCGGTGCCCATGATTCTCGACGTTGTCGAAGACGCGGATGCAGCTAAAAAGGCGTTGTCTGGTGCTTACGATGCGCCGGAGCTCGCTGACCTGCGCGTCTACACAATCGGTGACGGCGAGGCGATGTCCGGCCTGCTGATCGCCGGCCGGCGCGAGAACGGGGAAGCGACATTGCTGGTATTCCTGATGGATTAGGCGTTCGTCCAGCAAAAAGACACATAGAAGTCATCGCCTGATCTCGTCCAAATAGATGAGATCAGGCTCATCTTTTTGTGCGATTTCTCGCGATATGTGAGAAAGAAGCGGCAGGAAAACATATAATGATAGCTGGACGCATTCAGCTCGTCGACCGGCGTCACGCGGTGAATGCTGCCAATGTCGTAGCTCAGGCTGCAGGACCAGGTGCATGATCATTGTCTGTGAAACAGGTTTTGTAAGCCTTCAATCATGAAAGATTCCGTGAGCAGATAATCATTCGGTCATCACCGCATTTTCACTGCAAGGAATTATAGAAAAAATGAGTCAATCGAAGCAATCAACACAGCAAAGGAGATTTGCATGAATATAAGAAAACCATCTGGCAAAGGACTGCCCGGCGTACTTCTGTTCATTCTGGTCATACTGCTTCTGGCTGCTGCCTTACCGACGCTGGCGCAACCCGGCGCTGATTCGGGCGTCTTTCTACCATTTGTAACCAGCCCGGTTGTACCTACCGAGGCTTATGAAACAGATTTTGATGACACCATTGAGCCGTGGAAATTGGTGCGCTGGCAGAAAAACGGCACCTATGACCTGGATTTTGAGGATGGCTGCGACAGCGGGCACTGTGGCTTCCTGGATCTCGATGTCAATGATGAAGAAACCTATGCGATCGCTTCACCGCTGATCCTGGGCCCTAATCCGCCTTACGTCATTGAATTCCGCGCCAAGCTGCGCGATGCGCAAGACAAACACCAGTACGGCGTCGTCTTTGGCGGCGACTGGCAAAGCGGTGACTGCCCGGGCGATAATACAGACAGCTGCTTCAACCATTATTACGAGTTCCGCGTGCGTTACCGAAACGACAACGGCGACAAATTCCTTGAATACCGCCTGCGGCGCATCGACGGCCACGACGGCAACAACGTAGAAGAGGGCAAGGACCTGGTAGAGTGGACGCGCGTCGATGGCGTCAATGCCGAAGATTGGAACAAGTGGTCGGTGCGTTACAGCTCACGCCGCAATTTCACCTTCAAGGTCAACAATGACGAACTGGCCGGTTCGGCCGAAGACAGCAGGTATGACGACCCGCTCTATTTCGGTATTATGGCCCGCGCCGGTGACAACGGCAATTCCCGTGCACGGATCACCAGTTTCAGTATTACCGCCGACAATTAAGGCAGGTGGCAGCCTGTGGGAACGCGGCGGCGTCTGCGCTCCCTGACCTGAAAGCTGCTATGTAAAACAACAAACGATTAAGATAATAGCGCCGGCAGTTTACGCAACGTAAACTGCCGGCGTATCCGTGAGATAAAGGCTGCTTGAAGCAGCCAGATCAATCAATGCTATGACCTTAGTGGGGATCAGTGCGGTCCCAGCGGCGACACGGGAGGATGCCGAAATTGACACTGTGTAATGAATATCAACCTCCCAAGAAATTGTAAACGGATGGAGTCTGGTGCAAATGAAGAAGAATCTTCTAGTCATGCTATTGATCATGTTTCTGCTGCTCGTGGCCTGCCAGGACGCTGGAGATAGTGCTGGTACGGAGCAGACAGCGCCGGATGTCGAGACGGCCGTTCCGGCCACTGATGCTCCGTCCGCGCCGGCGGAGGAAGCGCCCACCGTGCCCACGGAAACCGCAGAAGCAGCCGCCGGGATGCCGCAAAGCGAACCAACGGACGCTGTGCCAGATACCGCGGTGCCGGCGGCATTGCCCGCGGAGCTCACGGCCCAACTCGATGCCTTCCTGCAGTCGCAAGTGTACAGTGAAGGCGGTAACCCAGAAGGCGCCGCCCCCGGGCTCGTCCTGCTGGTCGACACGCCGGACGGCACTTACCTGAAAGCCGCCGGGGTCAGCAGCCTGGAAGACGGCACACCCATGCAGGTCGATGACCGCCTGGAAATCGGCAGCAACACTAAATCATTCACCATCGCTGTGCTCATGC
>JBJYWZ010000498.1:0-4297 GCA_046259725.1 Promineifilaceae bacterium (SeqCode)
GCAGCGATCGAAGCGATTCAGGCCTTCAAACAGGAACATCACATCACCTAGACTACAACGCTGCGTTTTTGCAGGAGTGCAGAGAAGCTGGAGCAAGAAACAAAGGGACGCTCGAGGCTGAAGGTCAGCGGTAGTTTCCAGCGAACCTCCCGGCTCAGGGCGCCGCTACAATCTGACCTCTGATTTCACCGGAAGGCACGGCCGTTGTGTGAACGTTGACATAGGCCTTATTCGCGGCGATAGCTTCCATCAGGGTGGCTACCTGCTCATCGCTGAGTGTGATGGAACCTCTGGCTGGATTGCCAGGTCCTCCACAATCGGCTACCGGGATGGGCGGTGGGCCAAATTCCCCGCAAAGAGAAACAAAAATCCCACCATTGCCTCCCGGAGTCTGGGAGATATGAATGTGGGCTGCTGTTGTATCGCCGTTTAATATGGATACGGGCATGATGAAGCTCAAGTCATTATGATCCAGTTGAAATTTGGCCTGTCCCTGACCTGCGCTGTCAACCCCGGCTGCGGCCGACATATGGGCCTTGAAATTCACCGGGTGGGCCATGACTGTGCCCGCTAATACGAACAGTGATATGAGCAAAAAGGTGATAATAAGCGGTGTCTTTTTCATGTTTATTCCTTGTGTACCTGTCGCTAAATTTGAATTTTGCAAGCGAATCCCTTTGCTTCTTGCTGTTAACTAATACGCAGGCAATCCCGCTTTGGATGATTTATGGTGAATTTTGCTCGGGTTACAGAGAGAAAATGAAAAGGGCCGGCTTTAGCCGGCCCGGTCAGACTCAATACGAAAAAGGCGTTTCCGGCGGTACTACAAACCAGACATCATTTACCTCGTGTCCTGTCGTGTCGCCAGGCGCTTCATCGTTGATCCAGTAGTAGAGCGGTTTCCCGCCATAGGTCACCTGCAAGGTTTGATCATTGCGCTCAATGACCCCCAGATCTCCAGTGACGCCAAAACCGCCGATGGGTTGTTCACCAGGCCGGACCAGCAGGGGCGGCCAGTTATCAGCGCACTGGTCGTAGCAGCTGCTTTCGTCTACTTCATCATTAGCGAACTGGTAGAGAGTCATACCATTCAAGTCCACAAGATAATCACCCAACTCCTCGCTGCTGCTCACGCCCACAGTACGGGACGGCACGACAAACCAGACGTCATTGACGTTCTGCCCGGTTGCGTCACCCGGCGCCTCGTCCTTGACCCAGTAATAGAGAGGCATGCCGCCGTAGGTGACCTGGATGGTCCCGTCGTCTCGCTCAGTGGTGCCAAGCGGGCCGACAACACCGGCGCCGCCTCTGAGGGCTTCACTTTCTTCCAGAAGCAGCGGCGGCCAGTTTTCGGCACATTGGTCGTAGCAGCTGCTTAACCCCGTTTCGTCAGAATTAAAGCGATAGAGGGTCATGCCATTCACATCCGTCAGAAAGCGGCCCAATTCTTCATTGCCGCCCAGCAGCACTTTTGTAGCGGGCCAGGCCACTGCCCACACATTGCCGACATCATGACCAGTGATATCACCCGGGACTTCATCGTTGACCCAGTAATAGAGGGGCCAGCTATCGTACGTGACCTGAAGCGTGCCATCTTCTCGCTCAGTTGTCCCCAGCTCGCCAGGAATGCCCTCTCCGGCCGATATCGTCTGTGCATCTTCTACCAGCAGAGGTGGCCAGGCGGTTGCACAGCGATCATAACAATTACTGACACCCGGCTCGTCGTTGGCGAACGTATATAAGGTCATGCCCGCGCTATCTGTGAGAAAAGCGCCTAAATCTTCATCTTCAGCCAGCATCAACAGCGCAGTGTCTGCGGCAGTTTCTTCCTGCGCAGGCATCTCTGCTGCGCTCCCACCCTCGGCCCGGGCAATGAAGTCGATAGTCAGCTCTACTTCTTCATCCACGTTGGCCACGTTGGGAACGCTGGGAATTATCAGGCTGTAATCCGCTCTCTGAACTACTGCGCTCGCCGTGCCGCTTAATTCGTCTGCGGAAACGGCCGTTGCCTGGACTTCAAACGTGACTTCATTGGACACGTCACGAATGGTCAACTCGCCGGTAATTGTAAACGCTACCGGTTCTCCTATGGCGGCGCTGCCGGGCAATCCGTCTACCGCGGTGGGCGTAAAGGTGATGAATTCATAGGCGTTCGTGTTTAGGATTTCATTCTTGATGGCTCGATTGCGAAACTCATTGTCGGTTGCCAGCGTGCGGGCGTTAATTTGCAAAGCGCCGATCTGCGTCGTCGATAGATCGTTGAGATCCACGGCGAGTTCTCCGGCCACCTGATCTGTTGATCCAACAACGGTATTGAGACTTCCGCGCAAGTCTTCGTCAAGTTCAAAGCGGACCGTGGATTCGCCGGGAACAATCCGGTAAATCAGCATACCTGAACCCGTATCGGCCGCTTCTTCTACCGGCAGTTCTTCTGCGTCCCCTGCCTCCGCAGGAGCTTCTGCTGTTGGCTCGTCGGCTGGCTCTGGCTCCTCGGTTGAGGCCTCAGCTTCCGGCGTCTCTGTAGCCGGCTCTTCCGTTGGAGGAACCTCTGTCGGAGGCGCTTCCGTTGGAGGAACCTCGGTTGGAGGCTGCGCTGTTTCCTCCAGCTGTAGTGGAATTGGTTCGATAGGTTCACTGGCGGCCTGCGGCTCCTGTAAGACGGAACAGGAAACGGCCGTTACCAGGATCAAGAGCAATGCAGTAAGCGCGAAAAGTGATCTGATTTTCAACATAATAATCTCTCCTTTTGTTCGGGCGCAAAGCTTTCTTGCGCCATAAAGCATTCCCCGCCTGTCCAGTGAAGTAACAACAAAAACAGGCAGGCGCCTCATCAGGCAACTACAGCAACCTACGTACAAAAGGTGTATTTGGATGAAAAGTGAGAAGGATTCTATAAATTGTGGCCGAGCACGCGCTGTCCCGTCGGCCCAGGGCTGCCGCCCGCCGGCTCGATTGTAATGCCAAACGCGCCAAACTCGGAGAGCGGCCGTAAAGAATCGACCGGCACAGATGCCGTCCCGTCAGCGGCGACGGAGAAGACGGCCCCACTGGCGCGCTGGCCATCTACAATCAACCAAAGCTGGTACTGTTCTTGCGGCGACAGGGTTGGCAGGCCGTTTACGACCAGTGTAGCGTCCCGTCCATTGGCAGCAACTTCGATAACGCCATGCGCACCCGGCGCCGCCTCCGTGGCCGTTAATTCATATTGTTCAGGCTGCGCGCGATTGGCCTGCTGCCAGAAGTAAAGCGCTCCCACCAGCACAGCGAAAACGGCCAATACCAGCGCCGGCTGCCAGCGGGGCCCCGCCAGGAAGTCCTGAAGGCGCACCCTGAGCGTGTGCCACCAGGGAGACTCCGCCGTTTCAGTTGCCGGTAATTCCCCAACACGTTCAAGCACCGCAGTCCTCAAGTGTGTTGGCGGATCCATCGTTGGCGCGGCCAATAGCAGGGCATCCACGACAGATTCGTAGGAGACCAGTTCCTGCCGGCAGGCTGCGCAGGATTCTAAATGGCGCCGGACCATGTCCGCTTCACTCACATCCAGGGTGCCCAATGCATATTCGGGTAGCAGCTCATTTATCGGAACGTGTATTTCACTGTGCATCAGCGCACTCTCATTCTTGCAGCGAATCTCGCAGCTTCTGCATAGCGGCGCGAATGCGCCCTTTAACGGTGCCCAGCGGCAAATCAAGTTTCTCGGCGATTTCGCTGTGGCTTAGTCCTTTAAAATAGGCCAGGGCCAGCGCCTCTTGCTGCGCAGGCGGCAGGTTGGCGACCGCCGCGCGCACGCGCTGCTGTTCCATGGACAAATGGACACTTGATTCAGGCGGATTTTTCTCGGCAACGGGCTCATTGGTGACGTCGGCCCAACTGACACTACCTTGCAGCGGCCGTACCTTTTCTCGGCGCAGCCTGTCGATAGCCCGGTTACGGGTCATGCTCATTAACCAGGTGCTGACCCTGGCTAACTGCGAGTCATATGCAGCGCCTTTTTCCCAGGCGCGGGTGAAGATGTCCAGCGTTACCTCTTCGGCCGTTTCCCGATTTTGCACCACGCCATAAGCCACGCTGAAAACAAGGCGGCTGTAGCGATCGTACAGTTCGCCAAGCGCGGCCTCATTTCCGCGACTTATTTCCAGCATGAGCTCAGAATCATCAAGCTCCGATACGGCCAAGCTAATCTCACTCCTATACTGGCCACGCAGGGCCGCATGATTTGGGTCAGAGTAAAATTCTACTATGGTCAAAGTATCGTCGCCATGTCAATGTGGATAGATCATGTCCGGCGCCCGCTTTT
>JBJYWZ010000499.1:0-3359 GCA_046259725.1 Promineifilaceae bacterium (SeqCode)
ATTGAAACCACTGCATGTCCGGCCACATTTCGGGCCAGGGGTGCCAGGGCTGCCGGCAGATGAAGATCGTCCGGTGGCGGCTGCTTTCTTCGTTGCGCACGCCGTAGCGGTTGCTTACCTGGCCGGCAGCCTGGCAGGATCTGAAATAGCGCCGTGCGTACTGGCCCTCGAAGCCAACGACGATCACGGTTTCCGGCGCCGGGTCGCCATAACCACGCGCCCAGAGGCTGTTGGCGCCGCTGATCACGCGCGGCAGCCCATATTCTTCGCTGTAGAGATCAAGAGCGCCCGCTTCGCCATAGTTTCCCGCCAGAATCGCTGCAGCTGCCTGCTCTTCAGGCGGCAGCGCGGCAAAAACTGCCGCTACCTGCTGCGCCAGGTCCGGCCAGCCAATCATCTCTGCTGCGGTAAGATTCAGCTCCATCGCCCTATCCCACAACGCTGAGCCGACAGGCACAACCGGCTTGCTGGTTAAGACAGCCAGCAGCGCGCCAAGAGAGAGGAGCGCAGCCAGCCCGGCCCATATCCACGTGGCCTTGCTGCGTGGAAGCGATTGGACCCAGCTTCCCAGCCAGGCCGAACCGGCTGCCAGCAGCATCGGATACGCCGGGGCCAGGTAGTAGGAGCGGCCGCGGCTCACCAGGAGCAGCAGGAACGTCGCCAGATACATCCAGGCCAGCGGGCGGAACTTCTTCCCGGCCGGCGCAAAAAAACAAAAGACAAACCCGGCAATCCACAACGGCAGGGTGAAGGGGTTGGCGGCGACATAAAGCTGTTCAGGCAGGTACCCGTCCGCGCGACCCCACGACAGATCGCGGGCATGGATGGCGCTCAAGAAGTCGAGCGAGATAAAATCGTGCTGCATCTGCCACAGCAGGTTGGGCAGAAAAATGAACAGGGCCAGGCCGGCGCCGGCCCACAGCCAGGGCGAACGGAAATAACGGCGAGACGATGTAATCAGGATGCTCACTGCCAGTCCGGCTGCAAAAAAGAGCATGGTGTACTTGGTCATCATGCCCAGACCGATGGCCGCGCCCATACCCATCCACCAGCGAGGATCCTCTGTACGCAGCAGGCGCACCGTGCAAAAAGACAACAGGACCCACCACAGGTAATCAAACGACATATACTGGATCAGGGTTCCGGTCGTGAGGGCGACGGGCGAAATAGCGACGGCCACGGCCGCCGTCGCCTGCGCCCAACGGCCGCCGCCAAAATCGCGTGCCATCAGGCCGCTCAGGATGACGACGATGCCTTGTGCAAGTGCCGGGAATAGACGAAGCCCAACCAGCGAAGAGCCAAACAGCGTCAGGCCAATACGCGCGATGAAGGGCGTAAAGGGCGGGTAAGCCACATAGCCCCAATCCAGCTGGCGAGCGTTCAGCAATATGTCCAGTTCGTCGCGATGAAAACCATATTGGCCGTTGGTCAGGATATGGAAGATAACGACCGCCGCGCCAATGAGCAGCAGCATATTGTCGCTGACCCGCTGGGTGCTGGAGGACCTGGCCCCAGTTGACCAGCCGGCGGGTTGAGATGTGGATGGCTGTGTCTGCATGGACTCCCCAGGAATCAGGCCGGACGCAGGCGCCGGTCGCTGGAAACGGACGCAGGCCGGGCCAGTAACAAAGCTGCCGCGGCCCCCGTCGTGAAATTCTGAAAAAAGATTTCCACAGCACTGGCCAGCAGCAGCTGCGGAGCCAGGGAACCGGCCTGCCAGGTTAACGGCACGATGCCGCCGATGACGAACAAGAGCAAGCCGCTCCATACGGCAAGGCGGCGAAGGGGCATACGCGCCGTCAACAGGAAAGGCACAACCGACAGGACGATCAGTACCGCGCGAATCATCTCTGCGCGCAGTACGGTTTGCGGATCGGGCACGGCCAGCGGCGAGCCCAGCGCCTCGTAGTACGGGCGTGTCACCAGGGCAAAATTAATTCCGCCAAACACCCAGTAAGCGGCCAGATAGATGAAGGCGCTCAGGGCGAAACGCCATGCCCAGCTGAACCAGGTCCGCTGTATTGACCCTGGCGGCGTCACGGCGGGTCGAGGAGCGAACAGATAGTAAACAAGCACGGCCGTGACCAGAGAGGGCAGCAGCTGCTGCAGTATCGTTATCCAGCCATTGGAGACCAGATCGGGCGCAAAAAAGATCCCTTCGATAGTGACCGCGCTCACGTTAGCATACACGAGGATGCTCCAGACAATCACGTGGCGTACGGGCGTGGCCGGCAGCCGCCGCGCAGTCAACCCCAGCATCAGGCTCATAATCAGGACGCCCACAAACATCCACAGTAAAGCCGGCGCCGCAAGCGCATTTGTGCCGGCCTGCAGCAGACCCGCCATCCCCAGGATCACGCCGGCCAGGAGCAGGGCCAGCGCGTAACCGGCCGCAACCAGCAGTACGCGCCACGCCATATCCAGTGTTTTAAGAATTATCTCTTTCATCGCGGTCCTCACTCGTCGATTCCCGGTATTCTTGCGAATAGTGTGGCATAAAGCGGGAAAGGTTTCCTCTAACTAAGGTTATGTATCCGGAAATCCTTACTGGTGTCATAACTTTGGTTAGAGGACCTACCTCTCCCTGATCGCCTATAATGCTGCTTTGTAAGCCTGGGCGACGGCCGTTTGCCGGCGCCTTTAGATAAAAGGAGACCGACCATGACAGAGCAGCCCATGCCAATGGCAGCGCACATAACAATACCGCGGCGGCGTAAGAGCCGTATGTGGCGCATCCTCCTGGGCCTACTACTGGCCACGGCGGCCATGGTGGCCGCCAATCTTCTTTTACTCTGGCCCTGGATGCAGACCTGGGGGGCGACCAAAGAGGAGATCCACGCCAACCTTCCCGGCGATGATCTCGTGTCCGGGGCCAACATCCGCACGACCAAGGGCATTACGATCCAGGCGAACCCGGGACAGATTTATCCCTGGCTGCTGCAGCTCGGCGTGGATCGCGGCGGCATGTACAGCTATGACCGGCTGGAGAATATTTTCGGCCTCAATGTGCACACGGCTGAGCAGATCATTCCCGCCTATCAGGAGGTGCAGATCGGCGACTTCTGGCGCTTCACGCCCAAAGATTACGTATTGAACCCGGGTCCGGGCCTGTACGTGCGCCGGCTGGTTGAAAACGAAGCCGTCATCTTATGCTTCGGCATGGAGGGCAAGCCGGAAGAGTCATGCGTTGACTCCTGGCAGTTCGTGCTTGTGCCGCGGGAAGACGGCACGACGCGCCTGCTGCTGCGCTCAAACATGGCCATTAAGCCGGAGCTGCCAATCAAGCTGACGTACTACATCCAGTTCATCATGGAGCGTAAAATGCTGTTGACGCTGCGCGAGCGCGCCGAACAGTTCAG
>JBJYWZ010000499.1:3459-6769 GCA_046259725.1 Promineifilaceae bacterium (SeqCode)
GAACGCTACTATCGGGCGCTTTATGGCGAGGAGGTGCCGCTGTTTGAAACGGCCGTGGTGAGCGGGCGGGCAAAAATGCGGCCGTTCGGCGTCACCCTGCCGGCCCGTTTCCGCTTCATCTACGAGGCCGGTCAGGGCTACCGCCACTATATCGAGGCTACCTTCTTCGGCATTCCTTTTTTGAAGGTCAACGAACAGTATCTCGATGGGCACGGCCGTATGGAAATTCCCATCGTTGGCGTGGCCGAAGGACCTAAAACCGACCAGGCCGGGAACCTCGGCATGTGGGCGGAAGCGATTTACCTGCCCGCGATCTGGCTCACCGATCCGCGCGTACGCTGGGAGGCGATCGATGAGGAAACAGCACTGCTGATCGTGCCCTTTGGCGACGAGGAGCAGCAGTTTGTGGTGCGCTTCGACCGGCAAACGGGCGGGCTCCTGCTCATGGAGGCGATGCGCTACCGCGACGAGGCGGGCGAGAAGATTTTGTGGCTGGCCGCATCCGTGCCCGGCGACAGCGTCGAGGCGGGCGGCGCGCGCCTGAACGCAACGGGGTCTGCTACGTGGCTGGATCAGGGTACGCCCTGGGCTATCTTCACGGTGGAGGAGATCGTCTATAACGTGGAGGTACGTGAAGCGATTCGCGGCCGTGGGCTTTAGATGAGCAAAGGAGAGGATGGGCTATGGAGAGGCTGGTGGTGACCAACACGGCCGTAGATGAAAGGAAAGGACGGTGGGGTGCGGCCGTCACAGGGCAGCCCCACTGGATGGGCGCGCTGATCACGGTGGCTGCAGCCGCCCTGGTTGGCGTGCTGGTGGCAGTGACCATGCCGCGCGGCCCGGCAACTGCCGGACAGTCCCTTTTCGTCATGTCCTCGAGCCTGGCGGTCGGGCTTATTGCGGGGTACGCAATGCGCAGCCGCTGGGCGCTGGGCCTGGCGCTCGCGGCTTACATGGCCGCGGTGGAATTGGCGCGCCTGGATGCGGCCGGTCCTACCGTTGACGCGATACGCCTCGACAACACATTCGGCATTCTGGCGTTCGTCCTGGGACGCGGATTTCACGGGTTGTTGCTGCTGCTGCCCATGATACTGGGCGTGGAATGGGGCGTTCTGCTGGCCCGCCAACCGTCCGGCGCTGGCGCATCCCGCAGCCGTGCCAGAAAAATCGTGCGCTGGGCGTCCGTGGCCCTGCTCACGCTGTTCCTGATCGCCCTCGCCGCGCTGATCACCAGGCCGGCCAGCACCCCGCCTATCCTGGATGCGGCAGGAAGGCCGCTGCCCGGCAGCGTCGCTGAATTGGTGATGCTCAGGGTGGACGGCCGTGATCAGGCGCTCATGATCCGCGGGTATGACGTGAACAAACCCGTCTTGCTTTATCTGAGCGGCGGGCCGGGGCAGAGCAGTTTGCCCTGGCCGCGCGTCTTGTTTGATGATCTGTCGCGAGAGTTTGTGCTCGTCGGCTGGGATCAGCGCGGCAGCGGCAAATCATATGCTGCCCTGGACCCTGCAGAGACATTGACGCTGGAACGAACCATCGCCGATACGATCGAGGTGACCGATTATCTTCGCGAACGCTTTGATGAGGAGAAGATCTACCTGCTCGGTGAATCATGGGGCACGACGCTTGGCGTCCTGGCCGCACAGCAGAGACCCGATCTCTATCACGCCGTCATCGGCAGCGGCCAGATGGTCAGCCAGCGCGAGACGGATCGACGGCTTTACGAGGATCTGCTGGATTATGCGGAACGCAGCGGCGATGAGCTGCTGGCGAGTAAGATGTTAGCCTACGGCCCGCCGCCCTATGACGATCTATATGCATACGCTTTTGTGATGGGCTACTACGACAAACTGTACAGACCTTACACACCTCCGCAGGCTTACCTGGATAAGGCGGAAGAAGCGGCCCTGGGCCCGTGGAACGTGCTGGGCAGCGAGTACAACTTCGTGGAAAAGATAAATGTCTTTCGCGGCTTCCTCGATACCGCGGCCATTTTGTATCCTTTGCTGCAAGACATTGATTTCCGGCATGACGTGCCGCGTCTGGAAGTTCCGCTCTATATCATGGACGGCGCAGCCGAACTGCCCGCCCGCCGCGACCTGGCCTTAGAGTGGTTTGATCAGGTGGACGCTCCTATCAAACGTATTTTCACTTTTGAGAACGCGGCCCACGCGCCGGCCTTCGAACATTTTGATTCGTTCACCAGAATCATGAGGGAGACAATCCTGCCCGAAACTTACGAAAGATGATGGACTGCCCGCCAATAATGATGGAAACAGTTCGTGGTAAGGGCTTCTGCCTGCGGTTGTTGGAAAGATTAGGACACACCTGAATTCAAGAGAGATATCATGAAAGAGGCAGTGCCTGATCAATATTTACTGTCCGCAACCGCCGCCTGGACGGCCGCTGGCATTTCCCCGTGATTGCCACGACAAATCCCGATATGCCGCACAATTGGTATGTGACGGCCAGGTACAGCCCCTGATCGTAACTTTAGTTAGAGGATAAGGCTTCCATTGTTGTGTATCTTATTGGGCAGATAGAACTGTGAAAGGAGTCGTTTGAACAGCGAAGTAATGCACGTAAAGAGGTGAATCATGTCAGGCAAGGAAACCTTAAAGCAAGAGAATGATCAATATCCCTATGATTCTGGTCGCCAGGAACGTCTGGCGCGGCGAGCTGCTCGCCGCGCCGACCGGCAGGCAGGTGGAGCGAGCTGGCTGATCGGTTTTCTCTTCATCGCCATTGGCACGCTTTTCTTGCTGGCTAACGCCGGCATTATCCCGGCATTGACCAACTGGTGGGCATTGTTCATGCTCTTGCCGGCCGTTGGCGTCCTCTCGGCCGCCCTGGGCGCGTACCGTCGAAACGGTGGTCACTGGACGCCGGAAGTTACAGGACTTCTTGTAGGTGGATTGCTGTTTGTGGCGCTCACGGCCGTCTTCCTGTTTGGACTCAACTATGGCTTATTGGTGCCCTTGTTTCTCATTGCCGCCGGCATGCTGCTGCTGGCCGGTCCGGTATTATCCCGTGGCTGACACAAATGAACTGCAGCCAAAGGCAGGTAAACATGCGCAGTCGAACATTTTCAACAATATTATTTCTTGGCATAGCCCTCACTCTATTGACAGCGTGCACGGCCTTGATCGAGCGCGCCGGAGACCTTAAGACGGTTGCCGGTTCCGGCAATGTGGTGACTGAAACGCGCCCGGTCAGCAGGTTTTCGGCTGTTTCCCTGCGCGGCATGGGCAGCGTGATCATCGACCAGAACGGCAGCGAATCGCTGCAAATCTCCGCCGATGACAATTTC
>JBJYWZ010000500.1:0-1551 GCA_046259725.1 Promineifilaceae bacterium (SeqCode)
ATTAATCAGTTCCGGGGTATAGCTGGAGCCACCCCCGATGACGGCTACTTTCATGCAGTTTTCTCCATCGTCCTGTCTCTGTGCCTTACTCCTCACATCCGCACCACCTGCGGATTACGATATCCGTCGCCAGGGTCGTCACGAGTTCGGCCGTTGCGGTTTCGATCGGCGCCAGGAGCTGACCGGCGGCGTCCGTTTCGGCGGTCGGCGCGCGCACGGTCGTCAGCGGCGGGGACAGTTGGCGCGAAAGCGGCGCATCATCAAAACCGGCCAGGGCGACGTCGGCAATTGTTGCTCGCGTTGTCTGGTGTGAGAACTCCATGGCTGAAAATAACAGAAGTCCATGATAACGTTTACCGTAAGCGCTCACACTGTACCGTAGATGCACCCTGCCCGGCAAGTGGAATAACAGCAGTGTGAACCGCCAGCCGGGGAGGACTGTATTATTTATGCGTTCAAAGGAGGGCAAGCAGTTATGCCCGAAGATCCAATCAATGGTGTTGAACTCTTTTGGGAATCCAGTGGGAATTCAGGTCCTGCAGTTGATCTTGATAAGCTGGCAGAATTCCCAGGAGGGATTTTGCTCAACACAGGTGAATATAGTCCAGAATTCTACGGCGTTATCCTGGACGAAATAGTGAAAGCAGTGCCACAGGCAGAGAAGATTGTTGTTCCAGAAACCTTCCATGTCCCGCATATCGCCTATGCGCAAGAATATGCGGAAATCGTGAAGTCATTCATAGCTAAAAACGCTGCAGCTTGATATTGCGAAGTGCACGAAACGGCCGTTCCGGTTATGGAACGGCCGTTTCGTGTTTCCTAAGAGGAGAAAGGAAAGATTCGTATGGGTTTTTTCGAATCTAATATCATTGTATAACATCATCGTGACGCCAGCGTGACAGAACAAGAGAACTTAGAGAGGTCTTGCCCATTCAGCACCCTTTCGGCTAGACTTCGGCGCATGGTTACGAAGCGCCAATTAGGTCTCATGTTGATCGCCCTCGCCGTCCTGGCCGTCGCAGGATCCTTCGTCTACGACTTTCTGGGCGGCGGGCAGTTCAGCGGCATCGGACCGGCCCAGCGGCTGGCCCTGCTGGGCGCCGGACTGGTGGCCCTGGTGGGCGCTTCACTGCTGCCGTTGGGAGATCGACCGGCATGAGCGCGCGGACTGTTCCGCAAGAACGCTCGACCTGGCAGAGCTTACTCTCCGCCCTGCCCTGGGTGCTGATCGGCCTGGCGCTGGCGGCTTTCACCGGATACCTGCTGATTTACAGCCACTACGCCTGGCAGCTCTTCCATTTCCCGTTCGACTACGACCAGGGCGAAGGCTTTGAACTGGTGGACACACTGATGTTCAGCCGGGGAGAATGGCCTTACCGCAATATCGACAGCTACCCCTTTTATTCATCCAACTACCCGCCGTTGTTCCACATTATGGCTGTGCCCCTTGTGTGGCTTTTCGGCCCGCAATATTGGACCGGGCGGCTGATTTCCTACCTGGGCACGCTGGTCACCGCCGGGGCCATCGGCTACGCCGTGCAGCGTGAAGGA
>JBJYWZ010000501.1:0-37254 GCA_046259725.1 Promineifilaceae bacterium (SeqCode)
AGACGCTGAGCGATTCGACGCCGATGGGGAAAGCCATGGCTTCTTTCGTTTCTACACTCCACTGCGCGGCCGACTGGAAACAAAGTTCAACCAGGCGCGGCGCCATCAGCATGCGGGCACCGGCCGGTTCCCTGTCAATCGGAAGCTGATCCGCCATCCTGCTCACTGCCCGGCTTCCGGACACGCCTGCGCGCTCAATAACCTGATAAGCAGGTCCATGGAAGAATATCTTGTAAATCTGTTCCGCCGTCGTCGGCATCTCTGCATTTTCGGGCGGCGTGAACTCGACATCCGGCATGGCTGATATCTGCGAGGCGAGCAGGACGCCCGCCCGGAAATGAACCTGAGTGCGCATCGGGAGCCCTTCGCGTGCCGGCGCTGTGATGGAGTGCAGAGTGACCCGCGCCGCCAGCGTGCCGTCTTGTCCGGGTTCGGCGAAGACGTTCAGGTAAAGCGTACGCGGCTCGCTGTGGAAGAATTTGAACGCCCCTGACATTTCCACATGCCTGACGGAATCGACGTGGAAGCCGGGAGCGAGCAGTGCTGCCGCTTCGGCCAGACCTTCAATAGCCATGACGCCCGGCAGCCACGGTGTTTCTTCGTCGGGCACGTGGTCGAACAGGAAAGGTTGTACGGCCGGATCGAGCGTTGTTTCTATCTGCAAGCCGCCGTACAAAGGTGCGCCCGTGATCTGCCCGGCCATCAGCAGGTCGCCGTTCTTTTCTGCCAGCCATTGGTTGGCTTTGGTTACGTCAAGCCCGCCGGTCGCGTCTATTTCATTAACCATGACGCCCAGCTCTCCAGCAACCAGCACTTCGCCGCTGAATCCACCGGCTGTCAGTTCGCGCCTTACTGTCGGTACCCCGCTGGCCGGGGGCAGCATGTCAATACCCAGCGCCTTCATTACCGTGGGCACGGACCCGCGAGCGGCCATACCAATGTCGCCCCAGGCAGTCCAGTCGATAGCGATCGCTTTCGTTTCCGGCCGCCGCCGGCGCATGCTGCTCGTGATCTTGCAAAGCAAGTCATTGGCGGCGCTGTAATCGCTCTGGCCGTTGTTTCCAAAACGGCCGGCAACGGAACTAAACACAATTGAGGCGCCGAGGGGCATATCTTGCGCGGCCTTTAGTATATTAAAGTAGCCGTCAGCCTTCACGTCATACACGAGATCAAACTGCTGTGGTTCCTTGTCAGGCAGCGTTCGGTCAATGAGCAGCCCGGCGCCATGGATCAGGACATCAATACGGCCGTGCCGCTCACGAATTTCATCCACAACCGCCGTTACCGCTGCGGCATCCAGGAGATCGAGTGCACGATAATGTGCTGTGCCGCCTGCCGCTTCTACCGATTCAATGGACTTCAAAGCGGCTTCACTGCGCTCAATCTGGGCCATCTTTTTCTCGATGGCGACTGGCGTTGGCCGTTCCCCATTGGCGCGTGCTCGCTCGATAAGCTGCTGCTTCAACCCTTCTTTGTCGCTGCGGAACAGCTGTACGTCAGGATCATTCGCATCGGGCGCTTCCGCCAGATCCAGCAGGTAGAAAGTGCCCGAGTTGTTGAACGCCAGATCGGCTACGATTTCGTTCGTGATTCCCCCGGCGGCCCCGGTGACCAGGAAAACGGTGTCCGCATTAAGGGTTACGCCCGGCTGCCCATCAACTGCGGACTCCTCCTGCAAAGTGATGCCATAGCGGTGGTCCTCGTAGATGCCGACCTCCACCACACCGGGATCGGCGACCGTTTCGCTGATAAGGATGTCGGCCAGGGCGGCCGTTTTGCGACTGGGGGCAAAATCGACACACTTAACCAGCGGACCGCGCCCCTCGCCGCGCAGGCGCTGTTCGATATGGAAGGCTTTGGCAAAACCGGTCACCCCGCCGCCCAGGGGCGCGCTGGCACCTTCTGCACCATAACCATGCAGGCCGCCAAGGCGCGTCGCCGTGAGCAGAAACTTGCCGGGCGTGCTGATCGAATCATATAAGGCGCGCATCGTCACGTAAAACTTCTTCACACGAAGCTTGTTGTGATCGTGCCACTCGTCGAGAGTCATCACCTCAAGATCAGGCTCAACATCGAGGGCGGGCAGCCAGTACACGCCCTGAATTGCTCCTTGCTCCAGCCAGGATTCGATCTCCTGTATCATTTCGTTCGTGGATGCCGCGGGATTGAGCAGCAGCGGCTCGGCGCCAAGCTTATGCAGACGAGATACCAGGGATTCCGCAACGCCGCCTTCATCGGGCATGATCACGATGCGGCCGGCGTCACCCAGCATCACGCCTGTTTCCTTGCATAAGTCGAGGTCGGGGCGCAGGGACGGTTTCGGCACGCGCCGAGGCAGCAGATCGGCGTCGGCCAGATTATACGTGATCGGTTCGAGATTGTTTTTCGCTTCTTGCGGCTTGACCCCGGCCACTTCTGCTGTTTGCGCCGTAAGCGGTGCGACCGCTGTTTGCGCCAGATCCGGCCTCATCTCTTTGACGAAGCCAATGACCTTCTCTAAGGTGTTGTAATCGCGCAGGCTTAATTCTTGCTGCTGCGGGATGTCGAACATTTCACGAATGGCCAGGAACGTTTCCGCTTGTTTTACCGTGTCGATGCCCAGGTCTGCCTCAAGGTCCAGGTCCATCTCCAACATATCTTCCGGGTATCCGGTTTGTTCGGCGACAAGGGCGAGCACTTGAGAGGCAATTACATCATCGTCCGTGGCCGGTTCGGCCGTTGCGATGTTGGGTTCGGCTGCCGGCATGCTTTCGCCTGTGGACGCATTGGCCGGTGCAGGAGAAGACGCCGCACCCAGGTCGGGACGCATTTCTTTGACAAAGCCAATCACCTTTTCCAATGTGTTGTAATCGCGCAAACTCAGCTCTTGCTGCTGCGGGATGTCGAACATTTCGCGAATGGCTAAAAAGGTTTCGGCCTGCTTCACAGTATCAATGCCCAGATCCGCTTCCAGGTCCAGGTCATGTTCCAGCATATCGACCGGATAACCGGTTTGTTCGGCGACCAGAGCAAGCACCAGATCAGCCACAGGATCTCCCGTGCTTCCAGGCTGCGGCTCGTCGGGAACAACCATAGCTGCTGCGGCGGATGGTGCTTCTACCTCAACGGCTGCCGGCTCATCCAATGCCGCCAGGTCAGGACGCATTTCTTTGACAAAGCCGATCACTTTTTCCAGTGTGTTGTAGTCGCGCAGGCTCAGGGCTTCTTGCTGCGGGATGTCGAACATCTCACGAATAGCCAGGAAGGTTTCGGCCTGTTTGACCGTGTCGATACCTAAGTCAGCTTCCAGGTCGAGGTCGAGATCGAGCATATCGGGGGGATAGCCGGTTTGCTCGGCGACGAGACCGATGATGCGCTCGACTAACGGGTCAGCGTTCTCTGAGTCTCTCTTGGCAGCAGCCGGTTCCTCCGGGGCAGCAGCCGGCTCCTCTGTCTTTTCGAACACGGGTAAGGCCGTTTCTGCTGTCTCCGGAATCGCTGGTTTGATGGCCACTTGTTCCGGCGCCGGTCTTATTTCAGTTGTGACCACGCGCCTGGTCGATGGCGGCGTGCTGCTCGCCGCCGCCGCAACCGCGCGCTGCGTCGGACCGGTGCCATATTGCCAGGTACTTGCTGCAGGCATGTTTTCCGGTTTACCGCGATCAACAATGCGCAGAACCCGTTTTTCAACTTCCGTCTGTGCGTTGGCGTCGCCGCTGATACCGGCCAGCCAGCGCTTATAGTGGCCGCGGTTGTCAATTCTTTCGAGTCCGCCTGGAATACGGCGAGTCAGAGTCATAGAAATTTGGGAGCCAAATCCCGCTGCCAGATGCAGCGCATACTGCACCGGGTAACGGCCGCCGCGGCTGAGATTGAGCACCCCCAGGTCGGGATCAGCCTCCTTGATATTGGGCACCGGCGGAACAATGCCCTGTTCCAGGATTTTGACGGCAATCACATCTTCGATGCCGACGCCCATCGGGTGCCCGGTAAAACCTTTTGTGTTGGCGATGATGATATCGCCGGCCGACTGGCCGAAGGTTCTGCGCAGGGCCATGATTTCTGCCGCGGCGCTGCCGCCGCGAGCCGGCGTGTAAGTCTCGTGGGACATGAAGACCATATTGGGGGCCATCCCATACCGGTTGAGAGCAAAACGACGCTCGGCTGAACTTACGAGGTGCTCCATGACCATGGAAATATGGTCGATATCGAGGCGCGTGCCGTGAAAGGCGCTGTTGGAGGTCTCGCTGCTGAGCACTTCTACGATCCCGCGCATGCCGCGCTCGCGCAGCGCGTCTTCACTTTCCACCACCAGCCCGCAGGCGCCCATGCCCATGATCGTTCCATGCCGCCGCGCATCAAAGGGGAGCGCGGCCTCGTCGACGCGATCTTTTGTTGTGGCGGCGCCGACGGCCAGGAAGCCTGCACCGACCCAATCCATCAATTCATCACTGGTAACCACGTCGCCGCCGATGACAATTACTCGTCGGCAGCGGCCGCTGCGAATCCAATCTTCTGCCAGCGCGATACTTTGCGCCGTGCTTGCGCAGGCGGCATTTAACTGCGTATTCGGCCCGCGCGCACCGATATACTGTGCAAACTGGCTGTGCCCCATGCTCAAAATGCGGAACAGGAAGCGGCGGTCAAAGGTGTACGGATCGGCTTCCATTTCTGTGCGCAGCATACTGATACGCCGGTTGATCTCATCCAACATCACCCCATCGCTCGAATAACGGCGCAAATCCTCCAGCGCGGCCAATTGATCAACGCGGTTCTGCCATTCGTAATAGCGCCTGAACTCTTGCGCAAAGCGATCCCCGCCGGGAAATGCGCTCGCGAAAATCACGCCGGTTTCATCGCGCAGCGATTCCGGCAGCAGCCAGCGATCGGGCAGGGATTTTCCTGTCGTGGTCTCTCGATACGTCTGTACGAGGGGGATGCCCGCCTCGCGAAGGGCATCCAGTCCCGCGGCTATGGCCACTTGCGACGTGATATCCAGTGCCTCGATCAATTTGCGGGACACGCCGTATTCGGCCTCAAGATCGAAACGTCCGGGTCGGCCCGCCAGCTTGATCACATCCGCGGGATCATTAATGGTCTGCAAACTGCCGCTGCCATCCTCGGCTTTGACCACGCGCGTAATACGTTTCTTCACCATCCGGTTGCGGAAGCGTTCCGGAATCAGATCCACAAACTGCTCGCCGCGTAAAATGCGCATCGCGTTGTCGGGATCCATGACATCTTTTTCGGCACCGGGCAACCCGAGACCGGTGCCGCTGATGACTACCGAGCCAAGTGGGGGGCGGTTGCGGTCATAGACCGCCTGTGCCGGCGAACTGCTGATAGCTGCACGGCCGACCGCATCCCATACGGCCTCGTTTATCATTTTCGAGAGTATCTCCATTGAGGGAAACGTTTCGGCAGCGGCTCTGATTTCTCCGGCCGGTGTTCCGTTATCGTGAAGGTCCCGATTTGCCGGCACCGGTTCTGACACGGATTCGACCGGCAGATTGCCCAGGTAACCGGCGGCGTAAAGACCGCACAGCGCCTGATTGAATGCCGGTAGCTCGCCGGTTTTTGGGTGATTGGTCAACAGCGCACGCATATTCTCTTTACCCTTGAGTACATCACGCGCGAAACCGCGCAGCGCGCGCTTTGGACCGACCTCGACAAAGGTGCGTACGCCGGCGTCATACAGAGTTTCCAATCCCTTGACCCACTGCACAGGTGAGGCAACCTGCACTTGCAGCATGTCCTTGATTTCTTCCACGGTCTGCGGGTAAAACTGCCCGGTCACATTGGCCACAATGGGTAGTTTCGCTTCCCTGAAACTGAGGCGATCGAGTACCTGGCGCAGCGGTTCGCTGGCCGGAGCCACGATTTCCGTGTGGAAGGCGTGGCTGACCGGAATCTGTATGGCGCGGTAACCCTGCTCTTCAAAGGCGGCGGATACCCGCTCGACGGCTTCGCTCGCGCCGCCGATAACGCACTGGCTGTAGCTGTTGATATTGGCGGGCACAACGTA
The DNA here is from genome assembly GCA_046259725.1 of Promineifilaceae bacterium (SeqCode). GTDB lineage: Bacteria > Chloroflexota > Anaerolineae > Promineifilales > Promineifilaceae > JAACFF01. The sequence goes on from JBJYWZ010000501.1 coordinate 6,005, forward strand.
GCCGTCCGCTTTTTCCAGCATTTCCATGACCACATCAAAGGGGGCCAATACGGCGGCCATACGGCCGTTGTCGTCCCAACTGACTTTTGACATCTCGCTGCCGCGCGCGGCGACCGCTTCCAAAGCATCGGCAAAAGGCAGCGCTTCGGCGGCGATCAGCGCCGCGTACTCCCCCAGAGAGTGGCCGACGACCATATCCGGCTCGAAACCGTATTCCGCCAGCAGCTTCATCATCGCCGTATCCATGGCCAGCATGGCCGGCTGCGTAATTTCCGTCTGCAGCAGATCAAACTGTGCCTGCATCATGGCCCCTGAATCTTCGGCGTCGACGAAAATGTACTCGGTTAACGGCTTGTCCAGGATCGGTTCCATGACTTTATCCGCTTCGGCGAATACACCGGCCACGACCGCTGACAGAGCCGACAGCTCCCGTCCCATGTTCACGTATTGGCTTCCCTGGCCGGGGAACATGAAGGCGATTTTCCCTGGAGCCCCCCCGCTGCCGCGGAATATGCCCTGGGCTTCCATGGCTTCCCAGGCCTGAGGATTGTCGAAGCTCATGACCTTGCGCGCCTTGGCAATGCGCTCGGCCAGTTCCTGATGATCGCCGAAGTCGATCACGAGTCGTTCCGGCGCCTGGATATCAGCTGCTCTGGGCAGCTCTCGCGGCGGGGTCCATCCCCCTTCGACACGTGCTGTGACGGCGTCGAGCTTTTCTTGCAGGTCGGTCAGGGAGTTGGCGCCGATCGCCAGGATACCGCGCACAGGTTTTGGAGGTGATTTTGTCGTCTGGGTTTCCTGTTTTGCCGGTTTGGCGACGGGTACGCTTGTCTTCTTTGCCGTCAAATAGCCGGGGACATGCTCTTCGAGGACGACGTGGAAATTAGTGCCGCCAAAGCCGTAGGCGCTGACGCCACAGCGGCGCGGCGTGCCATTTTGCCTGGGCCACACCTCCGCCTCATACAGGATGCGAAACGGCGTTCGCGCAAAATCAATATTTGGATTCGGCCGTTCGGCATTGAGTGTCGGCGGTAAAATTTTATGATGGAGAGCCATGGCCGCCTTTAGCAAGCCGGCTGCGCCGGCGCCGGCCTTCAAGTGGCCGATATTACTCTTGACCGAACCTAAACCGATGGTGTTGGCAGCCGCGCCGCCAAATATCTTTGCCAGGCTTTCTACTTCTACCACGTCACCCACGCGCGTGCTGGTCCCATGTGCCTCAACCAGTGTGGCCGTCGCCGGATCAAGCCCTGCATTTTGCCAGGCGCGGCGAACCGCCAGTTCCTGACCGATGGGATTAGGCGCCGTGATCCCCTTACCCTTGCCATCGCTCGAGCCGCCAATGCCTCGAATAACGGCGTAGATTTTGTCGCCGCTGCGCTCGGCGTCTTCCAGCCTTTTGAGCAGGAAAGCGCCCGAGCCCTCACCCATCACAAACCCGTCCGCACCGTCACCAAAGGGCCGGCTGCCGCTGGCGCTCAGCGCGCCGATCTTGCAGAATTTGACGAAGGAGGAAATTCCCATGTTGTGATCGACGCCGCCGGTGAGCACGGCATCGACATCGTGTTCATTCAATAATTCCACGGCCGATTTCAGCGCCGCAAAACTCGAGGCGCAGGCCGCGTCGGTGATGAAATTGGGGCCGCGCAAATTGAACAGGTTGGCCACGCGCCCGGAGACGATGTTCGGTAATTCGCCGGGCATTGAATCCTCCGTGATTTGCGGAAACGTTTCGCCGATTCGCTCGCGCCACTGGCTGAGAATCGCGTCGCGCTTTTCTTTGGGCAGCCTGTTGAATGCATCCACGCCGGACAGCGCGTTGGCAAACTCCGGAAATGCGATGCGCTGGTGGGTGATGTAGTGCAGCTCGCCGCCCATCACCGTGCCTAAGATGACGGCCGTGTTGTCCGTATCCAGGGGGCGTTCTGGATAACCGTAATCTTCCAGCGCTTCGGCGGCGATAGTTACTGCCCACTGCTGTCCCTGGTCCATGGCCGCGGCCACTTTGGGCGGCATGCGAAAACGGCGCCAGTCATACTCAAATCCTCGCACCCATCCTCCGATCTTGGAGTAGGTCTTATCGGGAACTCCCGGGTCAGGATCGTAGTAGTCCTCAATGCTCCAGCGTTCCGGCGGCACCTCGGTGATGCTGTACTTTTTATTTAAGATATTGTCCCAAAAAGCGGGCGCGCTAAGTGCGTCCGGCAAAATCGCCCCCACCCCCACAATCGCTATGGCTCTTTCTTCTGATGATTGCATGGTATAAATCCTCACTCCTTGGCCCAAGTTCTCAGTCCGGTCTCAGGTGTTGGACCATACTAGAATGCGTCGTTCAGACGATCGCGGGCAAAATCCATATCTTCAAGCAATCCATCTTGCGCCTGATATATCGCCTGCAGGTTTAACTTACCGGCCAGGTCTGGATCGCTCTGTCCGGCCCCTACAGTCCAGCGCAGTCCCTCGATCGCTACTTTTAATGCGGCATCACGCGCGTGTATACGGGCCAGCGCCTGCCGCGTCTCTACGTTCAAAGGGATGGCTTTGGTGGGTTGGGAAACAACCCGTTCTGAAAATAACGCGGCCGTCTCCGCATAGGCGATCAATTCGCCCAGGCGGAAGAGGACATGCTGGCTGCGCGTCAGCCTGTCCTGGCGGCAGCGCTCTAAAATAACCGCCAGAGCCCGCAGCGCGAGTGCGGCCGTACCCGCGCCATTGTTCGGTTCCTGCCGCTGCTTTTCTTCCATTCGTACAGCCCAGGCATTGTAGTAGTCGCCTCGCGACACCAGATGTTCGCGCCAGCGGTCGCGGGCAATTGTCCATTCCATGATCTCCGAAGTGCCCTCGTAAATAGTCGTGATCCGTACATCACGCTTGATCTTCTCGACCATGTATTCCTTTGTGTAGCCGTACCCGCCCAGGGCTTGGATGGCATCCTCGGCCGCTTTATTGCCAGCTTCCGTACCCAGGAATTTGGCCACTGCGCCCTCCGTTTGCAGGCCGTGATCGTCGCCGCTGTCCAGCCGTTCGGCAACCCATTCGATGTAAGACCGCGCCGCTTCCAGCCTTGCTGCATTAGGCACGATCAATTTGTGTGTATATCCCTGCTTATGATCAAGCGTGTCGCCGGCCTGCACGCGCTCGTGCGAGTAGCGAATGGCTCGCTTGAGCGCATCCCAACCCGCGCCCAATCCGAAGGTGCCTACCATTAACCGCGTATAGCCAAAGACGGCCTGCGCCTGCTGCAGTCCCTGGCCTTCTATGCCGCCGACCAGGTTCTCGGCGGGCACAGTGACATTTTCCAGGAAAAGGGCTGCTGTATTGCTCGCGCGTATGCCATGCTTATCTTCCGGCTTGCCTGTTGAAAAGCCCTCCGCGCCGCTTTCGACAATGAACCAGGATGGCCCACCCGGCGCCAGGGCCAGGATGGCATATAGATCGGCGACTCCGCCATTGCTGATCCATTGTTTGCGGCCCGTGATGCGGTACGCCGTAATCTCGCCGTTTTCCTGCAGCGGAACGGCTTTTGTCAACATGGCCGCCAGGTCGCTGCCAGCCTGGGGCTCGGTAGCACCGTAGGCCATCAGCAGCGACTCTTCGGCGATGCGGCCGAACCAACGGGCTTTCTGTTCTTCTGTCGCGCCCACCCGAATTGGGTCGGAGCCGAGGAATGTGGCCAATACGCCGGTGGCGATGCCCAGGTCAATTGAAGCCATCAGCTCGGAAACGCGGTAGATATCATAGGCGCCCCCGCCAAGACCGTCATATTCCTCCGGTATAAATACCAGATGCAGGCCAAGGCGCATCGGATCGTAAAGCTCGGTCAATACCTCCTGCGGAAATTCATCGTCGTGATCGAGTTTCAGCAGGTAATCATTTGACAATTTGTCCTCTGCATACCGGCGTAGCGTATCGAGGATCATGTCCCGGGTTTCATTATCAAGACCAGCCATAGATTTCTCCAAAAAAATAGGGGTCACATCGTGACCCCCGAAATTAACCCGTTAACAATGCGAGAATTGTTTCACAAGCAAACAAGCCTTTGCTCTATTGTCCTATATGGTAATACATCACGGCCGTGACAGAGAGTGACACATGTCATGTAATTTCTATGCAAAAAGCATAATGCAGTGTGTCATAAACGATCGATTCAATTTATTGGTTCGAAAAGATGTGTGGGATGTTTGTGTAATTGATCTGGTGCCCCCGCCAGGACTCGAACCTGGGCACCCGGCTTCGGAGGCCGGTGCTCTATCCTCTGAGCTACGGGGGCTTGTCAAACCTGGATTTTTCCATAGCGCCGGATAAATGTCAAATGCCGTTCCCCATGTCGTTACGTGCCGTTCATTGAACTTCTATTTCCCGCGATGGCTGGAACTGGGTGCTCGATCGGTTGTTGTATCAGTGTGCCGTTGTGAAGATATGTGTCAGCACTGTTGAACCGGGACCGCCGATGCTTTGTAGCATGCCAAAACGCGGCTCGTCAAGCTGGTTGGATCCGGCCCGGCCGCTTAACTGCTGCACTATCTCGCAGGTCTGGTAAAGGGCCGTGGCGCCGATGGGATGTCCCCGCGCCTTCAGCCCACCCATGGTGGCAACCGGGATCGATCCACCTGGTCTTATCTCGCCACTCTCGGCAAGTTCCCAGCCGCGCCCTGGTACGGCGAATCCGGCTGCTTCTAGCGAGAGACAGGCGACGATGCTGAAGGCGTCATGCAGCTCGAAAAAGTCTATTTTATCGCGCGAAATACCCGCCTGTTTCAAGGCTTGTTCAACCGAAGCGACGGCTGCGGATAAAATGAGCGGGTTCGGGCGGTCGGCGATTCGAAAGCGGTCGCTGGCCGCGCTGGAGGCCACCAATTCAACCACCACATCGCTGAATTTTCTGGCTTTTGAAAGAGGAGCCAGTAACACGGCCGCCGCACCATCGCATACTGGTGCGCAGTCCAGCAGGCGCAGCGGAGGATAAATATAGCGAGATGACATGACTTCGCCGGTTGTGTACTGACGATTTTTAAAAAGCGCATTGGGATTGCCGCGGGCATTGTCGTGGGCGTTGACCGAAAAAGCGGCCAGTGCATCATCCGCCAGGTTGTAGTGTGCCAGGTAGGCGCCCATGAGTTCCGCATTTTGGCTTAGCAAGGTTTTGCCGTCCGGCACTTCGATGCGCGCATCCAACGCCTTTGCCAGCGCCGCCGTGGGCACCTGGTCGCTCATTTTCTCAACGCCCACCGCCAGGGCCAGATCGACGGCGCCGGAAGCGACTGCCAGAAAGGCCACACGCAAAGCCGCAGCGCCGGCGGCCGTAGCGGCGCGCACCTGCAGCGCTTCAATACCACTTAGCCCGGCTTCGTCGGCGACCAGCGCGGCCAGGTGCTTCTGTGATTGCAGTTCATCGCTCAGCATGTTGCTGAGATAAAGGGCCTGGACCTTGCGCTTATCAACGCCCTGCAGAGCCTGCGCGATCACGTCCGCGCCTAATTCCCGTAAGCCCAGCTCGTATTGTTTTTGTACCGGCACCTGACCAATGCCGGCGATGGCGACGCGCCTCATGATTGATTTGACGAGATGGCTACCGGTTGTCGCCTGTCGTTTCTGGCGCACGGCCGTAGAGAACGGTCAACTCACCTATCTTGCGAGCGATATCATCGGTCAACATTTCCGATGTGTAACGCCATTGCCAATTGCCGCTTGGCTTTCCAGGGAAATTCATGCGTGCCTCCGTTCCCAGGTTCATCATATCTTGCAGCATGGCCACGGCCGAGTTGGCCACCGAGGAAAACGCCAGGCGAATCATATCCCATGTGATGTTTTCGCTGGTTTGGATATTCATGTAGTTGAGCACATGCGCGCGTTCTGCCTCATTGGTCTCCTCATACCAGCCAATTATTGTATCGTTGTCATGGGTGCCAGTATAGACGACGCAGTTCTTGTCAAACGTATGGGGCAGGAATTGACTATTACGTTCCCCGCCGAAGGCGAACTGCAAGATCTTCATGCCTGGGAATTCGAAGCGGTCGCGCAGAGCGACAACCTCTGGCGTGATCAGACCCAGGTCTTCAGCAATAAGCGGCAGCTCGCCCAGGCTGCTTTCCATGGCGTCGAAAAATGCCTGGCCTGGTCCTTTGATCCATTTGCCGATCACGGCCGTTGCTTCGTTGGCCGGTATCTCCCAGTAAGCGTCGAAACCACGGAAATGGTCGATGCGCACAATATCAGCCTGGGTAAGGCTCATCTTCAGGCGCGCCGACCACCAGGCATAGTCGTTCTGGCTCATCTCATACCAGCGATACAATGGATTGCCCCAGCGCTGGCCCGTCTCACTGAAATAATCAGGCGGCACCCCGGCCACGACCATCGGGGATCCATCTTCGTGGAGGAAGAAGAGACCCGGATTAGCCCATACGTCCGCACTGTCAAACGCCACAAAAATGGGGATATCGCCAACAATTTGAATGCCGCGCTCGTTAGCGTATCCTTTAAGCTCCAACCACTGTTTGAAAAACAAAAATTGCAGGAACTTATGGTAGCGCACATCCGTGGCCAGATAGTTCGACCACCAGGCGATAGCTTCCGGCTTGCGGTGCGCAATGTCGTATGGCCACGTGTTCCAGACACCCCCGTCCTGATGCATGTGATGGACTTTCAGGGCCATGAAGAGGGCAAAATCTTCCAGCCAATATCCCTGTTCAGCGCAGAATGAATCAAATGCCCAACGCTGGTCATCTCTCCCGAACTTTTCGAATTGATCGAAGGCGCCGCGCAATAATTTGCCCTTATAGTCGATGACCCAACCGTAATCTACTTTGTCGGCAGGAAAGGCCGGGACGTCGGCAACGGCTTCGGCCGGCAGGTAGCCTTCTTCGATAAGTTTATCTGGACTGATCAGCAGGGGATTCCCGGCAAACGCGGAGAAACTCTGGTAAGGCGAGTCGCCATAGCTGGTGGGACCGAGCGGCAGGATCTGCCACAATGATTGTTGGCCGGCCTCCAGAAAATCGACAAACTGGTAAGCACTTCCTCCCAGATCGCCGATGCCATAACGGCCAGGAAATGATGTTGGATGGACTAATACCCCGGCGGCGCGTGGGAAATGCATGGTTTAACCTCCAAGTGTACGGGCAATCGCCCACTCATAAAGCTGCTGGTAACCCTGTGCGGATCGCGTCCAGGAGAAATCGGCCATCATGCCGTTCAACTGGATCTTACCCCAGCTCTCTTTGTCAACGTTGTAGATATAGATCGCGCGCTGTAAAGCGTGCCAGAAAGATTCGACGTTAAAATCAAAAAAGCTGAAACCGGTGATGCTGTCGTGTACGGTATCCGCAAGACCGCCGGTCGCTCGTACAACAGGTACACTGCCATAATGCATGGCGATTAATTGTCCCAGGCCGCAGGGTTCAAACAGCGACGGCATCAGGAATATGTCGCTTCCGGCATAAATAAGGGGCGCCAATCCGGCGTTATACGACAGAAAGGCCGTCATTTTATCCCGATGATAAGAGGCCAATTGGGCAAACATATTTTCGTAATGGGCTTCGCCGGTTCCCAGCACGATAAACTGCGCGTCCCCGGAGAATCCGTTCATTAGCAAGTGGACAACATGCCCCATCAGGTCCAGGCCTTTTTGCCAATCCAGACGTGATACCATGGCCACAAGCGGGACATTGTCTTTCACGGGTAGATTGGCGTATTCCTGCAGCGCGCGACGATTCTTTTGCCGTGCACTCAAATCGGTGACATTATAATGATGCGGCAGACGGGAATCGCTTTCCGGGTTCCAGCTCTGGTAATCAATCCCATTGAGGATACCATGCACATCATAAGCTCGGTGACGGAGCAGGCCGTCCAGACCGGCGCCTCCTTCCGGGGTTAGTATTTCCCGTGCGTAGCTCGGGCTAACAGTGTTGACCATCGTCGCGTGGTATATCCCGCGGGCCATGAAATTGACTTCACCGTACGCCTCATCGTTCAGAGAATGGGTCTGGATGCCCATGTAATCGAAAATATGCCAGTTGGTCTTACCCTGGTGCGCCAGGTTGTGAATGGTAAATACCGAGGCGATGCCCTGGAACCATGGATCACCCTGTCCCGCGGTAGCGAGCCAGGTAATCGCCGGCGCGGTATGCCAGTCGTGCGCATGCAGAAGATCAGGTTTCCAGTCGAGTGCCTTGGTCAGTTCCAATGCCGCCATGCTGAAGAAAGCGAAGCGATATGGATCATCCCAATAGCCATAGATTTCATCTCGTTTAAACAGGTGCCATTCGGCAATAAAATAGACCGGCACATCGCTGCCGGGCAGGGTGCTTTGAAACACGCCGCAGGGAACCGTCCCCAGTCCTGTATGGACATCAAGCTGGCCGGGCATGGGCTCAACGCCCGGATAGCCATCCTCGATGTTTTTGTAGGCAGGCATGACAACGCGCACATCATGGCCTAATTCGGCCAGCGCTTTGGGCAGTGAACCTCCGACATCGCCCAAACCGCCTGTTTTTGCGAACGGCGCAACTTCAGCACTGATAAATAGTGTTCTTATTGGCCGAGACATAAGCAGTCCTTTGAATTAGCGTAAATCGTGAGTTAAGATATGAGTACCTGCAATCAGCGATATTGTCCTAGATTTGATCAGGTTATCCAAATCCTTGAAGGGCTTTTGCAGTGGCTGATCAACGATATACAATTGCCGGCAACCCGGAGTGAATGATGTCGTTTCGTCGCATGTTACCTTTCCTATTGCTCAATATAGTCGTGTCCGCGGTTGTCATGCTGGCCATCCTCTGGTGGTGGGATGGACGGTTGCCGGAACCGGAGCCAGTCGCGGCCGATCGTTCGCCGGTTTTGCAGCAAGAATCCCTGCCGCTCAATCCTGAAGCTACGGCCGTTGCCGAGGAGCCCGCTGTGGAAGAACCGGGCCAGCAAACCTCCGCGGAGCCCGCTTCCCCCGAGAGCCATATTGTGCAGGCGGGCGAAACGTTGGGCCAGATAAGCATCAAATACGATATCCCGGTAGATGCGATCATGGCTGCTAATGGCATGGAAAACCCAAATTTTTTGTCAGTAGGACAGGAACTGATCATCCCGCAGCCCGGCGAGGTCCTGCCTGAAACGGAGGAATCAACAGGGGACGAGGTGAATGACAACGCAGGAGCCGGGGACCGGCTTCCTACGCCCATTCCTACCGTGCCCGCCGTTGAAGGGGAATCGATGCTGGCGATTGCCGGCGTAGACTCACCCGGGCAAATTACCTTGGAGTCGATACAGATCGTGAATAACGGCAGCCGCGAGGCCTCCCTGCGCAATTGGACGTTGACGGATCAATCTGGCAATACATATACATTCGGACAGCTCACGTTATTTGGTGATGGAGCCGGTATCTCATTGCATACCGGTTCGGGGCAGGACAGCGCAACAGATCTTTATTGGGGGCTTGACGAGGCGCTTTGGAATAGTGGTGATAGAGTGGTGTTATATGACGATGCAGGCACTGTTCAGGCCGAATTCCAGGTCCCGTAGCCAAATTCGTCAAGAGGGGGCGACATGCGAGGCTTGATCGACCGTAAAGGCGAACAATTCGCTTTCTTTGAAGGCAATGTTCTCTATACACTCGATGGCGATGCAACCGGCCGAATTGAAGGTGACTTCATTGTCGACCTTGCCGGTAATCCCATCTGGCGCATAGTTGGGGACGCTATCTATGCGCTTGATGGAAGTGAATCAGTCGGCTACATGGGCGGCGGAATTTATGAACGGTACGCCCGTTAGCCGCCTGGCCTGATTTCTTAGCCTGTTAATCAGCGAAATTTTTTGTTCTCAACTCAACAGGACATGGGAGGTTCCATGAGATTAGGTGCGCAAATCAGCAGCGCCGGTGGCGTTTATAAAGCCTTTGCCCGGGCGGACGAAGTCGGCTGCGATACCATGCTGGTCTTTACAAAAAGCAACCGCCAATGGGCTGCAAAACCATTGACTGACAAGGATATTTCAGCCTACAAGAAGGCCGAGGCCGAATATGAAAACATTTTTCCCGTCGCCGTTCATGCCAGCTATCTGATCAATATTGCTTCGCCGGAAAGCGATATATGGGACAAATCATATGAGGCGCTCAAAGTGGAGATTGAACGGGCCGCTGCGTTCGGTATTCCGTTAATCACGTTTCACCCGGGATCATATGTGAGCAGCGACGAGCAGGCTGGCTTGGCGGCGATTGCCAAAGGGCTGCGCCGGCTGTTGAAGGAAACGGCCGATTCAGCGCCGGAAACCACGATTTGCCTGGAGACCATGGCCGGTCAGGGGACAAACTTGGGCTATCGCTTTGAACACCTGGCCCAGGTCCTTGAAGCCTGTGAAAAGGATTCACGCCTGGGAGTTTGCCTTGACACCTGCCATGTTTTCGCCGCCGGATATGATATACGTACACCCGAAACTTACGAGGCGACGCTTGCTGAATTCGACCGCGTTGTTGGGCTTGACCAGATCAAGGTGTTCCATTTCAACGACAGTAAATATGATCTGGGCGAACGCAAGGATCGCCACGAGCACATCGGCAAGGGCAGTATAGGGCTGCAAGGCTTCGCCAATTTCATCAACGATCCACGTTGGGCGAAGCATGCAGCGCATATTGAAACGGCCAAGACAGAAAAGGATGACGAGGGCAACGAAGTTGAGATGGACCCCATAAACATAGCTGCCCTGCGTGATCTGGTGGCCGGATAGTCATGCAGATTGTCGACGCCCATCTGGACATTGCCTATAACGCCATTCGATACGGCCGTGATCCCTTGTTGAGCGTTAAAGAACTTCGCCAACAGGAACAACCGGATCCTGATCGGGGCGTCGCTACCGTTTCCTTTCCTCAATTTCGCGAAGCGGGGGGAGTGCTGCTCTTTGGTACGTTATTCACAGCGCCTGAGCGCGCGGCGGCCATCATGGGCGGAGACACGAGCTTCACCTACCGTGATGAGCACCAGGCGCACAGAATGGCCATGGATCAGCTCGACTATTACCATCGCCTGGTTGACGTAGAGCAAAATCAACTGCGTCTGGTTGTCGATCAAAGTTCCCTCGGCGAGGTGCTCAATTCTCAGCAAGGTAGCGAACCGCTGCTGGGAATTATGCCTTTAATGGAGGGTGCTGACCCCATACGCGAGCCGCAGGAACTGGAACTGTGGGTTGAAAAGGGAGTGCGTGCTGTCGGCCTGGCCTGGGACGATACCCGGTATGCTGCGGGTGCTTGGCGTGGCAATCGCCTGGGGATTACCAACAAGGGGCTTGAGCTCCTGGAAATAATGGCGGAAAGCAGCGTGATTCTTGACCTGACGCATATGAACGAGCGGGCGGCGTTGGAAGCGCTCGATCGTTATGAGGCCCCCTTGATGGCTTCGCATAGTAATGCGAGAGCCCTTGTGCCCGGCCAGCGTCAGTTAAGCGACCGGTTGATTCGCCGCATTGGTGAACATCACGGCGTTATCGGTATCGCCCTCTATAATCCCTTCCTGCGCGCCAACCATCACATGGGCGATCCCAGGGAGCTTGTGACGCTGGATCATGTCGTTGCCCATGTCGACCATATCTGCCAGCTGTTAGGCGACGCTCTCCATGTCGGGCTGGGCACAGATTTTGATGGCGGCTTTGGCGCTGAAGACATCCCCATGCCGCTGGATACGATTGCCGATTTGCCGCGCGTGGGGGACCAGCTAAAGCAATATGGATACAACGAAGAGGACATGGCCCGTATTATGGGGCAAAACTGGCTTGCGCTGCTTCACAGCGCCTTACCCTGAAGATCCCTCTGATAAACTGCCAAATCAGTCATTTTCCCCCTTTTGCTAAATAAAGTATGACTTAATTCAAATGGTTTTGACTAATTAATAAAATTGATATAATGGCATATTGTTTGCCTCTTGACTTTTGTCCCCCGAATATGCTAGACTGCAACGATGTTGGCGTAAAGGGAAGCGGATGGTGGTGAGCCGTCATTCCAACACATGGCGAATTTATAGGATATTAGGGTAATTAACGCTTGGTTATGACTGATTTGACAAATCAATTATCAGCTGACGACGATGTTGTTAGCACACTGCTTGAAGACGGGTTGGAGCAAGGGTATTTAACCTATGATCAGATTTTAGAGGTCTTGCCCGACATAGAGAATAATCTACCGCTTTTAGAGAGCTTACTCGAAGAGGCTCAGTCGGTCGGCGTTACCGTATATGAGACCGAAGAGGATGCTATGGATATGCGGGGAGACGGGACTGGTGATGGGGAATCGGCCGATTCAGATGGGCAGTCTCATGCTGCGCCTTTGTTTGACCTGAGCAGTGTGCCGATCGACGATTCTGTTGGCCTGTATTTTCGTGAAATGGGCCAGCAGGGATTGCTCTCCGCCGAAGAGGAAGTTCAGCTGGCGATGAAAATTGAAGCGGGTCGTGAGGCGACGATCACGCTTAATGATAAGGTGGTTTTTCTGACGCCTGATGAACAGGATCATCTTTCCATTATATGTGAAGTGGGCGAAGCTGCGCGCGCGCACCTGATCCGCGCTAATACGCGTCTCGTGGTCAGTATCGCTAAGAAGTACCGTGGCCGTGGTTTACAGTTCCTTGACCTGATCCAGGAAGGAAATGTCGGCCTGATGAAGGCGGTTGAGAAGTATGATTACCGGCGTGGTAATCGCTTCAGCACCTATGCCACATGGTGGATCCGTCAGGCGGTGACCCGTGCCCTGGCCAATCACGGCCGTACGATTCGCATTCCTGCCCATTTGGGAGGGCGCATCAGCAAGCTCTACCAGGTGGCCCAGGAGCTGGAACAAGAGTTTGGTCGCCAGCCAACGGCCGAAGAAATCGCCGAACATATGGATCTGCCCGCTGAACGTGTTCGCTGGATGCTGCGTACCAGTCGCCAGCCTGTACACCTGGAACGGCCGGTGGGCGACGAATCAGATGCTGAACTGGGTGACTTCATCGAAGACATCGAAGCGCCACCACCTGCGGAGTCTGTGGCCAATAAGATGCTGACCGAAGAGATCGGAGATATCCTTGACCAGTTGACGCCGCGCGAAGCGCGCATCCTGCGCTTGCGCTATGGGCTGCAGGACGGCGAATCGCGCACATTGAAAGAAGTCGGCGAAATGTTCGGCCTTTCGCGTGAGCGTATCCGCCAGCTGGAAAAAGAGGCGCTGCGCAAACTACGCCATCCCAATTTTGCCGGACACTTACGGCAGTATCTCAACTAGCGCTAATACCATACCATTTGACCTTTCTTGAGGGGGCGCATTGTCTGATGCGCCCTTTTTGTTTCCAAAGCGAGTTTGCAAATATGCCGCGTTGCGGGGACAATGTATTATCTTACGATTTGAATGAGTCCCAAATCCTGTTGTCACAATCAGAATATGTGCGCTGAACACGGAGGAAAATGAACATGAGTGCTGATGCAATGCTCACCAAAGGAAAGGTTAAGACAACCACCTGGAAAACGATGGTCAAACCCTACCAGGCATCGGAGAACTCACGAGCCGCCTGGCAGGTCATCAACAGCTTTGTTCCCATGTTCGTGCTCTCGGTATTAATGTACTTAAGCATGGACGTGAGCTATCTGCTTACCTTGCTGATCGCCTTGCCTACCGCCGGCATGTTGGTGCGTATTTTTATCATCCAGCATGACTGCGGGCATGGCTCCTTTTTCACGTCCCGCAAGGCGAATGACCGCGTGGGGACCGTGTGCGGCGTCTTTACACTTACACCCTACTTCCAGTGGCGCAAAAGCCATGCCATCCATCACGCAACGGCCGGAAATCTTACCAAGCGCGACGTTCATGATGTATTCACCATGACAGTAAAGGAATACTCAGAGGCTTCGACGGCAAAGAAGCTGCGCTACCGTCTCTACCGTAACCCTGTGACGCTCTTTTTGATTGTCCCCATGGTGCTTTTTGTAGTGCTTTACCGGTTCCCGGCCTGGAAATCGCGGCGTAAGGAGTGGATGGGAGTGCTGCTCAATGACCTGATGCTCCTGATCATGGTCGTCACTGCCAGCTATTACATTGGTTTCGGCACCTTCCTGATGCTCTATCTGCCGGTCGTGTTTGTTGCTACATTCATTGGCAGTTGGTTGTTTTATGTTCAGCATCAATTTGAAGACACCTATTGGGCCGAAGGGGACGAATGGGATTACGCGGCTGCGGCGTTGGAAGGAAGTTCGTACTATAAGCTGCCTAAAATCCTGCAGTGGTTCACCGGCAATATCGGTTTTCACCACATCCACCATCTGAGCCCGCGCATTCCCAATTACAAATTGCAGTCCTGCCATGAGAACAATCCTGATCTGCAGAACATTCCGACAATGACGCTTGCGTCCAGCATTAAATCCTCGACGCTCACTTTGTGGGATGAGGAGGAGAAGCGGTTGATTAGCTTCAGGGAGTTCAGACGCCGGTCAGGCAGCTGGTAACAGCGAAGGGAGTTCGCTTTCCGGATCTACTTGAACTGCTCGGGGGAAATGTTATGGCGCTTCATTTTGCGCCACAACGTTGTACGGCCGATTTGCAGCTGTCGCGCCATTTCTGAAACGTGGCCGTGACAGGCCCAGCCAGCGCGTATAATTGCCTCTCGCTCCGCTTCCGGCACGGATAGGACCACCTGCGTTTGCTGTTGCGCGGCATTTGTAATCACCCTCCGCTGCCGGATCGTCTCCGGCAGATTGGACAAATGGATGATCCCGTCGCGGCTCTGGTAGACCGCCCGCTCCAGTATACTCTCCAGTTCACGTACGTTGCCGGGCCATGGATAGCGCCGCAAGGCTTCCAGAGCGGCATCGTCGATCCAGGTGGCGCGATTATCGCGCTGTGTAATGCGTGCCAGGAATCTTTCTGCCAGCAGCGGTATATCGTCGATCCGTTCCCGCAGAGGGGGGATATAGATGTTGAAGACGCCGAATCGGTAGTATAGATGGGGCAGAAAGCTTCCATCCTGTACCTGCTGCTCCAGATCTTGAGACGTAGCGACAATGATACGTACGTCCACGGATATAGGATGTTGGCCGCCAAGATGCAGCACGTGCCCTGTTTCGATAGCCTGTAAAACCGCCGCCTGCATTTCCAGGGAAAGCGAGTCAACCTGATCCAGGAAGAGCGTGCCGGCATCTGCCAGCTCAAATTTGCTAGGGCGAACGTGGAAGCTGTCTTCTTCGCCGAGAAGCTCGCCGACCATCAATTCGTGGGGAATGGCCCGGCAGTTGATGGATAAAAACGGCTTGGTTGCGCGCACTCCGTCGTTGTGGATAGCCTGGGCCAGATGATTCTTACCCACGCCTCCTTCGCCATGCAGCAGGACCGGCGCCGTGCCGCGTGCCGCGATGCGCGATTGGCGCAGGACGCGTCGCATAGCCGGTGTCTGGCCATAGACGTCGTCAATTGTCAGTTTCGCGCGTGTCCCCGCCTGCTGCAGCACAAGCTGCCGTACCTGCTCTATTGGACGCAAGAGAGCGATGTATCCGATAGATTGCCCCAGGGTGTCTTGAATCATCTGCAAGTTAATCAGCGAACGAACCGCGCGTCCGTTTATCTGGAAACGAACTTCCCTGTCCCGTATCTCCTCATCCTTGGCAATGGCGTCGTTAACTAGCTGTGGCAGCTCAAGCACTTCGTCGATTGTATGGCCAAGTGCTGCAACGGGGTTGATGCCCAGCATTGAGCTTGCCTTGGCATTTACATGGTGGACCTCACCATCCGCATTCCAGGCGAGGACGCCCTCCGATATTGTGCTCAAAACGGTGTTGACTTCGCTGAGGCGGTGGTTTGCTTCGTGCAGAGACCATTCGGCCTGGATCTGGTTGCTTATAGCCATCGCCGCCGACATGACGAGAGCCTGCGTATACGGGCTTGCCGCCTCGATAGGACCGTAGATACAGATCGCGCCGAGAATTCGGCCGTGCATGTTATGGATAGGCGCGGCGCTGCCAAATAGTTGATGATAAGTTGAGAAATAATGTTCGGCTCCTACCACATAAGCGGGCATTGCGTTTACCAGAGATATTCCGGTCGCATTGGTGCCTATCTGCCCCTCAGACCAGTAGGAACCTTCTCCCAGGCTGTAGGAGTTGATAAATTCCATAGCCGCCGCATCACCAACCATGGACAGATTACATGCCGACCCGTCCACCACAAAAACGCAACAACCTGTGCCGGCAATAAACTGGTGGATATCTTCGATGATCGGCCTGGCGATGGTGATCACATCACTCTGAGCGCGCAGCAGTGAAGATAATGCCTGGCCATGTATTGGTGATGAGCGCGGCGTTCCAAGTGGATTTAGGCGGGGCATGCAGCGCTGCCAGGATAATAGGACCGTAGGATCAAGCAGGTTCCTTTGTTCTCTTGAGACCTTGCCCGTCTGCGTGAACGTCTCCCAGATGTCGGTCACGATGCGTTGATCAACTGAGGCGCCAGGCTGCATATCGCGATATTACGCCAATCCGCCTCATTGTCAACTGCTCCAGTGTGATAGGCATCGAACCTTTACGGCCGTAGATGGAATAATTTCCGGCCAGGTGTTGTTGGACTGCTGGCTGCGAAGTGGTGTTAAACTTCTATAAGAAATAAGGGGGAAAGGTGAATTCTGCATCGTGAGGTGGTACAAAGTACAAAGAGTTCAGTTTCTCCGGCGATGAGCCACCTTGGGAGAGGAGCTCTTTATAAATATGACTTTATCCCCAATGCGTTTGGAACACTACCTCATTAGACGTACAATGGTTGCGGCATCCTGGTTGCGATATCGTGTCTCTAACCAGATGGCGTCGTAGTGTTTCAGGAGTAATTCAATAATGGATGATCAATCCAATGGTAATCGTCCGGCGATCCCTACCTGGGTGTGGATTCTGGCGATATTTGCAATTATCTTAGGTTTACAGCTCTGGTTAAGCGGCCGTTTTAGCGGACCGGATCAAATTGGCCTGCCTGAAGCAATGGAAATGGTCAAATCGGGTGAGGTGGAGACGATCACGGTGACCGGCAGCACATTGACGCTGACTCTGGATGACGGCTCTGAAATCGCTACGACGATTGACCCACGCAGCAGTCCGGAAGATGTTCTGACCTATTTTGGTATCACCGAGGAAGTGCTGTCCGAAAATGGTGTAGAGTGGATTAACAACGATCAATCCACCTGGAATACCCTCTTTACCATTATCATTTCTATAGGGCCGGTGCTGCTCCTTATCTGGATATTCACCCGCGGTTTCCGGCAGATGCAGGGTGGGGGTGGAAACAGCATTTTTGGCTTCGGCCGTAGCAAAGCGAAAAACCTCAACGACGGTAACAGGCCCACCGTGACCTTTGACGATGTTGCGGGTGTGGAGGAAGCGAAGCAGGATCTGGTTGAAGTTGTGCAGTTCCTGCGCGAACCGGAGAAGTTCGTCCAGGTGGGCGCGCGCATTCCCAAAGGTGTACTGATGGTCGGCCCTCCTGGTACAGGGAAGACACTGCTGGCGCGCGCAGTCGCCGGTGAGGCGGGCGTGCCTTTTTTCCATATCTCCGGTTCTGAATTTGTGGAAATGTTCGTCGGCGTTGGCGCCAGCCGCGTAAGAGACCTGTTTGAAAAAGCGAAACAGGGCGCCCCTTCGATTGTCTTTGTCGATGAAATTGATGCCGTCGGCCGTCAGCGCGGCGCCGGTCTTGGCGGCGGTCATGATGAACGCGAGCAGACGCTGAACCAGATCCTGGTTGAAATGGACGGCTTTGATAACCAGACCAACGTCATTGTCATGGCGGCCACGAACCGCGCCGATATCCTGGACCCTGCACTCTTGCGGCCGGGCCGTTTTGATCGCAAGGTCTTTGTCGACCTGCCCGATATCACCGGGCGTGAAAAGATCCTGATCGTGCACGCGCGTGGTAAGCCGATCGCTGGTGATGTCAGTTTTAAGGACATCTCCAAGTTGACGGCCGGTTTTTCCGGCGCCGACCTGGAGAACTTGATTAACGAAGCCGCGATATTTGCCGCGCGGCGCAACAAACGCACCATCGGCTTGCTTGAGTTCCAGGATGCATTCGATCGTATCGTTATGGGCCCCGAACGTAAGAGCCGGGTTATGAGTGAAGAAGATAAAGAGACCGTGGCCTACCACGAGGCGGGTCATGCGGTCGTAAGCTTCTTCCTGCCCAACACGGATCCCATTCAGAAGATCACCATCGTTCCGCGTGGTCGTGCCGGCGGCTATGTGATGCCCCTGCCGGAAGATCGCTTTGTCGTCAGCCGTGAATACTTCATGGACCGTATCGCGATGGCGCTGGGCGGCCGGGCCGCGGAAGAGATCTTCTTCGGCCGTGTCACTACCGGCGCATCGAATGACCTTCAGCAGGCCACGCAGATCGCTCGCGCCATGGTTATGGAGTACGGCATGTCCGATACATTGGGTCTGCCGACGTATGGCAGCGGCTCGGGCAACCCATTCTTGGGTCGTGAATATGGCTACCTGGGCGGTGGGCGTGACTACAGCGAAGAAGCGGCCAGATCGATCGATGAGGAGGTCAAGCGGATTCTTCATCAGGGCTATGAGAAGGCTTTGCATATTATCCGCACCAATAAAGAAAAAATGGTGCATCTGGCGCAAACCATGATGGAAGTAGAAACGCTCGATCGCGCGGAATTCGAAAAAATCATGAATGAGCCTGGAAACGGGCAGCTGCCTCAGGGTGAAGCCGTTGCCGATCAAGAGGCCGAGCTATCAGAGCCGCTGCTCGAAGAATCGACTGTGGATAGCTCGTTGTAAGACGAAGTCCGCGCTTAACGTAGAACATCATACCCTCCCATTGCTCAGCGGCGATGGGAGGGTTTTTTGCAGCAGGAGGCGGTGATGAATCAGGGTTTCTCCGAGGGAAACATAGAAGCGACACTAAACAACGGCGTTCTGACTCTGTCGCTCAATCGGCCGCAGGTGCACAACGCCTTGAGCCCGCAGTTGATCGAAGAGCTCACGCGGTTATTTGGCGATATCAGTGCCAGAGACGAGGTGCGCATCGTGGTCCTGACCGGCAGCGGCCGTTCTTTTTGCGCAGGGGCTGACCTGGCCTCGATGCGCGCTGCGGCCGAATTTGATTACGACCAAAATGTGGCCGGCGGCCAGGCGATTTTTGACCTGATGCTCACGGTCGATAGCTGTCCCAAACCGGTGATAGGGCGCATCAATGGCGCGGCCTTCGGTGGGGGACTGGGGCTCATCTGTTGTTGTGATATTGCTGTTGCCGTGGACAGAGCCAAATTCGCCTTCAGCGAGGTGAGGCTGGGCGTTGTCCCGGCCGTCATCTCGCCTTTTGTGCTGCGTAAGATCGGCAGCGGGCATGCCCGCCGCCTCTTTCTGACGGGGGAGCGCTTTGACGCCGCCGAAGCATATCATATTGGTCTTGTGCACCAGATAGTTGCAGAAGCGGAGCTGGATGAAGCCGTTGCCGCTCAGGTTACCATGCTGCTTCAGGGCGCGCCGGGCGCGCAGACTGCAGTGAAGGAGCTCCTGAGCCGCGTAGAATCACTGCCGCTGGGAGATCGGCGGAGCTATACGGCCGAATTGCTGGCCGGGCGCCGCGCCTCGGTGGAGGGTCGTGAAGGGATGAGCGCTTTCTTGCAGAAACGCAAACCGGAATGGCAAAATTGAGGCGATAAACGTTTGCTACCAGGAGCAGTTTGATGAGCGAAGAAAAAACGATAGCAAGCGTCAGCGAGCCGGCGACTCGTGATAGCCTGGCCCATGATTTTCGCCGTCTGGGATTGGCGCCGGGCGGAGTGGTGCTGGTGCATAGCTCATTGAGTTCGCTTGGTTGGGTTAACGGTGGTCCGCTGGCCGTGATCCAGGCCCTCCAGGATGTGCTGACGGAGGAAGGCACGCTCGTCATGCCCGCTCACTCCAGCGGCAACTCGGACCCCGCATTTTGGGAAAATCCGCCCATTCCTGAATCCTGGCATGAGACAGTTCGCCATACAATGCCGCTGTATGATCCACAGCGCACGCCGACCCGCGGACTTGGCCGTGTCGCCGAACTCTTCCGTACCTGGCCCGATGTGCTGCGCAGCGGCCATCCGCAGATGTCTTTTGCTGCCTGGGGCAAACAGGCGCGTTTTATCACCGAGGGGCACGAACTGGCCTTTGGGCTGGGTGACAGCTCGCCGCTGGCGCGTGTCTATGACCTCGATGGCGATGTCCTTTTGATCGGCGCCGGCTATGACAGCAATACATCGCTCCATCTGGCCGAGTACCGTGCACCGGATCGGCTGTTGACGACCAGTGGCGCGCCCTGGATGGAGAACGGCAAACGTATCTGGAAGACCTTTCCCGAAATTGACTTTCAAGATGATGTGTTTCCAGACATCGGACGTGCTTTCGAAAGCGAGCATGATCTGCGCATCGGCAAAGTGGCCGCCGCTGACTGCCGCCTGATGTCACAACGGGAGCTGGTCGATTTCGCGATAGCCTGGATATCCGCTCGCCGGCGGTCTCAGGCGGCCGGCTAAAGTGCGTTTTCCCATAAGGCGGCTAAAATTCGTGAAGATTTATTAAGAGTCGACGGCCCAATACCAGGCTGCCGGCTGTGAAAGCCGGGCGGCTCCTCGGAAGCCGGGCAGGTTTGATGCACGATGTTTAAAAAAATTCTCATCGCTAATCGTGGAGAAATTGCAAGACGTGTGATTCTCGCCTGCCGTGAACTGGGCATTTCTACCGTGGCCGTCTACTCTGAGCCGGATGCCGCCATGCCCTGGGTGCGGCTGGCTGACGAAGCCTACCTGCTCAAAGGCACCTCGGCGGTGGAAACCTATCTCAACCAGGAAGCGATCTTCCGCGCTGCCCGTACAGCGGATGTGGATGCCATCCATCCCGGTTATGGTTTCCTGAGTGAAAATCCCGTTTTTGCGGCTGCCTGTGCGGAGCATAATCTAACTTTCATCGGACCGAAGCCGCAAGTGATCCAGTTCATGGGCAGCAAGGCGCAGGCGCGCGAATTAGCCGTGACCTGCGGTGTTCCGGTGGTCCCCGGTTTGGATGGCGCGGGGCTGAGCGACGTGGAGCTGGCTGACGCCGTTGAAGCCATCGCCTACCCGCTGCTGATTAAGGCCAGCGCCGGCGGCGGTGGAAAGGGAATGCGCATCGTCTATTCGGCGGCAGAATTTCATGACGCGGTGAAACTGGCCCGTGGTGAAGCGCTCTCATCGTTTGGAAACGATCACATAGTGGTTGAAAGATACCTGCGTGAGATTCATCATGTAGAAATCCAGATCCTGGGCGATCAGCACGGCCGTGTCCTGCACTTGTTTGAGCGCGACTGCTCCATCCAGCGCCGCCACCAGAAGATCATTGAAGAAAGTCCCTCTCCCGCTATCAGCGATGATTTACGAGCGCGAATGGCTGAAGCGGCCGTGAGCCTGGCGACAGCGGCGGGCTATGAAAACGCGGGGACTGTGGAATTCATCGTCGACGGATCGGGCAGCTTCTATTTCCTGGAAATGAACACCCGCCTGCAGGTGGAGCATCCGGTGACAGAGTTGATCACCGGGTTTGATCTCGCCGCCTGGCAAATCCGCATTGCTGCCGGGGAAGCGCTGCCCTTCACGCAAGATGAAATTCAGCGCCGCGGACACGCTCTGGAATGCCGCGTTTATGCTGAAGACCCGGCGCAGGGATTCCTGCCCTCGACCGGTGTTCTCACGACTTACCGGCCCCCATCCGGGCCCGGCGTGCGCATTGATGACGGCGTTGAAAGCGGCTCGGAAGTCACGCCTTATTATGATCCCATGCTGGCCAAGGTTATTACCTGGGGGCAGGATCGCCTGGAGGCGGTACGCAAAATGGAGCGCGCTTTGCGAGATATGGTGGTCCTGGGCGTCACGACCAATATTCCTTACCTGCTGTCCATTCTGGGCCAGGAGGCGTTCCGGTCCGGGAATACGACTACAAACTACCTGGAACAGCACATGGCCGGCTGGGTGCCGGGTGTCTCAGCGGATGAGGATGTCCTCTTGGCAGCGGCCATTTTCGAGGCGTTACAGAGTGGGGGCAGGCGGGCACGCAACCAGGATATTTCAGAAGAAGTTGAGGCACGAGCCGATCCCTGGAATGATCTAACCTCATGGCGTAATGTACAGGGCGTCTAAACTCGCTTGGCTCATGCAGCGCAACGTGCCATAACAGAGGGTATGCCTATTCGTCCAGCAGCGGGTGACGGTCCATGCGAATATGCGGTTTTTCGCCGATAGGTGTAGAGCGCATAGCGGTTTCTGCTTCTGAAGGCAAGCGCATTAACTGCGCAACGGTTTCATGCGCCGTCTGGGCATCGCCTCCGATGATTGCTCCGACGAGCGTGTCTACCCATAGCTTTTCCATCTCTACAAATATTTCCGGGGATGGTTGTTCATCGCCTGTGTCCCAATAGCGCATGCTGCGCAGCCTCAGTATCGGTCGTATAAGAAGTTCCCACATAGCATTGTGCGTTGATGCAAAGACGGCCGTGAGAAGGGCGGCAAAGGCATCTTGCGTTGCCTGGCGGGCTGCCCTGTCGATCGGGTCATTGCTCTCCCATTGTGCTTCCGACATACCGCGGTAGAGTTCAATATAGTGGTTGGCCAGCGCCTGCAACTGGGCGCGCTCAGCTTCAGTTGCTTCGGTCGCCGCCAGGGCGCAAACCTCAGGAAAAACCATCTGCTCGAATTGTTCCACGTCCCAAACGGAGGCGCCTTCTCTGCGCAGTGCCAGCAGCAGGGCGTCGCCAAAAGCTTCCACCTGTGACTCGGTGACGAAGACGCCGCGGCCGTGCTGCGCTTCAACCAGCCCCTGGGCCGCCAACATACGCGTCGCGTCTCGCACGACAGCGCGGCTGACGCCAAAGGCTTTGGACAGCTCCGGCTCTGTCGGCAGCGCCTCGCCGGGCTCCCACTGCCCGGCCAGGATAGCTTCTTTGAGGCTGCCGGCAACCTGTTCGGCAAGCGTCTCTTTCTTAACGGACGTCGGGAACTGTGATACTTTCGTCATGGTTCAGGTTGGCGCCTGGCTGCTGTCTGGCCACGCGCGCGTACAGCACTAATGATACCATCGAAACGACGGCCGCTACAATCCAGGCCGCCGCGATGGATCTGCTCTCGGCGACGGCGCCCAGCAGGACGCTGCCTAAAAAGCTCCCGATGTAAAACGCTAACGATTGCGTGGACAGCATTGCCGAACGGCGATCCGCTGGAATTTCATTGTTGACAAGGGTGTTGTGCGGTGAGTCGTTGAGGGCGTTGCCCAGGTAGAACGCCCAGAAGCCGCCAACGAAGCCGATTAGCGGCTGCAGGAGGGCCATTGCCAGCAGGGCGACGCTTTGCAAACCACGCGCCAGAGCCGCCAGAAGAGCAAAACGATCATTTAACTTTTTACTGGCGGGTATAGAGAGTATATTCCCGCCTACACCGGCCAGAAAACTGACGGCCATTACCAGCCCAAAAAGCCAGCTCTGCCCGATCGATCCGCCAAGCAGATCGGAGAAGTGCGGCTGCCAGAACGTTTCCACGCCGGCCAGTGCGAATCCGCCGATAACCGCCGCGCCCATCAAGTAAGGTAGATTCTGATTTTGCCGTGTTAGCGTAAGCGCGTCACCTATGATTCCCGGCACAGACCGGAAACCGGCGCGCCAGTCCGCTGCCTCCGCTTCCGACCGCGGTGATTCATGGACGGCTCTGGCGATAGCAACTAGCAGTAGAAACTGGACCACCAGGGAGGTCGCTAAATTGATTGAAAACGGGCTGATTATAGCTGTTTCACTATCCGGAAGGCCTGCAAACAGGGTAGGCAGCGCGCCTCCAACCAGTGTACCGCCGCCAAGCGCGATGAGGGTCACTGTACCGGCTTGAGCCAGCGCCGGTTGGAGATCGACAGCGGGGTCGGCTGACTGCAGGCTGTCGACGTACCAGGCATCCAATGCGCCGGAGTTAAGTGCTCTGGATACGCCCATAAAGAGCATGCCCAGCAAAAAGCCCCAGAAGGAAAAGGAGAAGAAGATGATTATGGAGGCCAGGATATCGATACTGTTAGCCAGTAGAGAGACCTTCTTACGGCCGACCGCATCCGCCAACCCGCCGGTCGGCAGTTCCAGCAGCACGACGGTGACGGAGTAGGCACCCATGATAATGCCAATCTGCATCAAGCCCAGACCGCGCGACTGCATGAAGAGCACGAAGATGGGCAGCACCAGCCCTGTGGCCAGCCAGCGCATCGCTGTTATGGAGAAATAAACACGTTTGATTTGCTTAACTGTTTGCTGCATTAGACATCACCTCATCAGGTCATATGATGACATGATGTCATTATACATAAAACAATAACGGCCGTCAAGAGGACGGCCGCTGCGGATAGTTTCCATAAAGGTTTAGACAACGTTGTTAAATGCGTCTGAGATCAGGCTGATGTTTCTTCCCGAGCAGATTCGCCATTGAAGCTGTAGGTTATGCCTGTCATATCCTCTGATACACGCCACAGTTTTTCAGCCAGCGACGGATCTTGCGCCGCTTTACTCGGCTTGACCTTCACAGGATGGCCGCGCATTTCCATCAGAAAGCTGTCCGGGCCGTAATAATCATTCGCCTGCACATCTGGGTCAACTGCGGCGCGCAGTGTGGGCAAGGCGCCCATGGGTGGCGACTGGCCGACGATGCGGCTGAGGGTGTGCATCCACCCTTTTTGCAGGCCGGTGACGGTCCAGCCCGGGTGTGCGGAGACAGCGATCGTATCGGCGCCGTTCTCTTTCAATCGCTTGTTCAGTTCCAACGTAAAGAGCAGGTTCGCCAGCTTGC
This sequence comes from Promineifilaceae bacterium (SeqCode), assembly GCA_046259725.1. Lineage (GTDB taxonomy): Bacteria > Chloroflexota > Anaerolineae > Promineifilales > Promineifilaceae > JAACFF01. Next base: position 30,805 of record JBJYWZ010000501.1, read on the forward strand.
TCTGGGCATAAGCCCTGGACGCACTGTATCCTTTTTCACCATTCAAGTTGTCAAATTCAATCGTGCCGCTGCCCATACGATGGGTGGTGCTGCTGACGTTGACAATGCGCGAGCCTGGCGTATCCAGCAGCATATCCATCAGCAGGCCGGTCAGGGCGAAATGGCCCAGGTGGTTGGCGCCGAACTGCAGTTCAAAACCGTCCCTGGTTTGGGTGAAGGGTGGAGCCATGACCCCGGCATTATTTACCAGCAGGTCGAGGCGCTCATATCTTTCCCTGAACTGTTCCGCGAAATCATGCACCGATTGCAGATCGGCCAGATCCAGACGCATGATCGACAGCTGTGCAGCGGGAACTTCTCGCAGGATCGTGTCAGCGGCCGCTCGCGCCTTCTCAAGATTGCGGCAGGCCATCACGACCGTGGCCCCATTTACCGCTAATGCCTTGGCCGTTTCGTACCCTATACCGCTGTTAGCCCCGGTCACAATCGCTACCTTGCCGGTTAAATCCGGCATATCGTCTGCGGTCCAGCTTCCATCCTGCTCGACCTCATTATTCTGCCTGCCGCCGATGATCTTGTAAATACCCAGTGCGGCCAGAATGCTTGCCGCACCACCGATCAATGCTTTCCTATTCATAAAAAGAATTTCCTCTGTTTAGTTACTCCGTTCCTCTTTACGTTTTCTTTGCCGGTGCGGATCAGATCATTCCGTCGCCGAGACCATCTCTATCAGTTCCGGCTGCTCAAAGTTGTAGGTAACGCCAGTGAGCTCTTCAGAAACGTCCCAGAAGCGTTTAAGGAGATCGCTATCATCCAGCGCATCATTACATTCTTGCTCCGCGGGATAGCCACGAACCCTGAACGTCTTCGGCCCGTAGAATACGCCGCCTTTCGCCTCAGGCGCCGTTGACGCATATAGCTGCGGCAAAACGCCCTTGCTGATATCCTGCGCTATCAGCGCGCCGCCAAGGCGATAAAGCACGCGCTCCATGAAGGGCGCGCCCGATTGGTCAAGGCTGTTGGCCTGTAGATTGCCCATCACTAAACCAGGGTGAGATGAGTTGGCAATCGTGTCGTATCCTGCTTCTTTGAGCCGCCTGTTCAGCTCGGTGGCGAACATGGCGTTGGCGAGCTTGCTTTGGCCGTAAGCGGCCCACCGGCTGTATTCTTCCTCGCCCATCAGGTCATCGAAATTGATCTGGCCATTAAAGGCGGCGCTGCTGGAAACACTGTGAACACGTGCGCCAGGCGTATTCGTGAGTACGCCAAGCAGCAGGCCGGTGAGAGCGAAGTGGGCCAGATGATTGACGCCGAGCTGCATTTCGAACCCATCGGCCGTTTCCTGGCGCGGTATGGCCATGACGCCGGCATTGTTCATCAAAATGTCCAGACGATCATACTTCTGTTTGAAGGCGTCGGCGAAGGCCTGCACGGAGCTCAGATCGGCATTATCGAGATTCATCAGGTCAAGCTTTGCACCAGGTACTTCTTTCAAAATGTCAGCTTCTGCCTTTTCACCCTTCTCCATGTTGCGCACGGCCATGACGACGGTGGCGCCATGTCTGGCCAGTTCTTTTGTCGATTCAAAACCGAGGCCGCTGTTGGCGCCGGTGACCACGGCGACTTTGCCATTCAGGTCGGGAATGTCTGCTTGGGTCCAATTACTCATGTTATTTCTCCTATTAATTGATTGATTAGTCAGTCATAAGGTTCTAAAAAAACGCTATTGCGCACTCGATTGCACCCGTTCCTGGGCCCTTACTGAGTTCCAGAAAATCTCAAAGCTGAGGGCGATATGCTTCAGCAGCGCCATGTCCTGCAGCTCCAAAAGTTGGGCGTAGGCAATGGCCGCTTCTACCTGGGACTGCATTAGCAAACCGAAATACTCTATTGGAATTTCGATCAACAATCCATTGCTTACTGCCTGGTTGTACAGATCGACAACAAAGGCCATCTGTTCCTCTTCCTGGATCTGGGTTTCTTCACTGACCATTTCTGAGAGGCGAAGTTGCTGCTTTAAGGCATATCTTTCGGGGTACTTAAAAGCAAAGTCAAGGTAGCGGTACCACATATGCTCCAGCTGTTCCCGTATGGAAGCATCCATTGGCCAACCGGCCAGAATATGCGTGCCCCATTCCTGTTTTAGCTGCATATAGACAGCATCGATCAGCCCTTCTTTCGAGCCGAAGTAATTAAACAGGGTTCCAGTGCCCACGCCGGCATGTTTGGCGATACGCGTTGTTGGTGTATTCCAGAAGCCTTCCTCGGCGAAAAGATCGATTGAAGCTTCAAGTACCTGCGTTCTTTTGTCAGACATGACGGATACTATATTGTAGACTGACTAATCAGTCAAGGTGTGGCCTGGAACTATAAGGAATCAATACAAAATAATTGAGTGAATTCAGGGAATTCGCAGATTAAAAAGAGGTGATGGACTAATCTATTCAAATTGGCATAATCTATGATGCTTATTCTGAGGAGGTAGCAATGGATCCAGTAGTCACGGCCGTCTCCAGAAGCGGCGGCTACACCTTCAGCAAACCAAATCAAGGATCGATCCGCCTCGTCGCCGGCCTTGGCGTTGATGGTGATGTCCACGCAGGCAAGACGGTGAAGCACCGCTACCGTATGCGGCAGGATCCAACCAGGCCCAACTTGCGCCAGGTGCATCTGATCCACAGCGAACTGCATGATGAGCTGCGAGCTATGGGCTTTAACGTTCAGGCTGGACAAATGGGGGAGAACATTACCACCCGGGGTGTGGATCTGTTGGGTTTGCCGGCCGGCACAAAACTGCAGTTAGGCCCGGATGCCGTGGTCGAAATTACGGGGCTGCGCAATCCCTGCCGCCAGCTCGACGATTTTCAGGATGGCTTGATGGCCGCTGTTCTGGACCACGACGAAGAAGGCAGCCTGATCCGCAAAGCGGGCGTGATGGGCATCGTGCTCACCGGCGGCATCGTGCGCCCCGGCGATCCCATCGAGATCGAACTGCCGCCGCAGCCTCACCTGCCGTTGGAACCGGTATAAATTACAATTCCTGCGCTCTAAATGCCTTGACTAATGCCAGCCATTCGTCAATTGTCATTGTTTCGGCGCGCCTTGTGCCGTCGATGCCCGCCTTTTCGAGCGCCGTGGCTACGGCCGTTCGCCCCACCCCGAGTTGGCGAAGGTTTTTTTGCAACTGCTTGCGCTTCTGGCTGAAGCCCGTGCGCACGATTTTGAAAAACGCTTCTTCCTGATCTCCCTCCAGAGCAGCATTAGGCCGGATATCGATTCTTATTACGGCCGAATCAACGTCTGGTCTGGGCCAGAAGGCGCCGGCCTTGATCGTCGCCACGCGCTCCACATCACCATAATAGAGCACGCTTATCGCCAGCAGGCTCATATCTGGCGGTTCGGCCGTCAGCCGGTCGGCCACCTCCTTCTGCACGGTCAGCACCATGCTCGAAGGCTTGTGCGTCCCACCCAGCAGATGGCGCAGGATGGCACCCGTGATGTAATACGGCACATTGGCCACAACCTTGTATGGGCCTGTAAAAAACGCTGCCGGATCTTGTTCCAGGATATCGCCCTCTACTATTTCTACATTGTCCAGACCCGCCATTTCACCTCGCAGCGCGGGAAGCAAACGCCCGTCCAGTTCCACGGCTACCACATACCCTGCCTTTTTTGCGAGCAGGCTCGTCAATGATCCCAGGCCCGGACCGATCTCCAGCACCTCGTCTCCAGGCTGCAGATCGGCCGCGTCCACGATACGCGCCAGGACATTAGTTTCGAAAAGAAAATTCTGCCCGAGGCTCTTGCGCGGTTCCAGGCCATAGCCGGCCAGGATATTCTTTGGATGGTTGATCACGGCAGCACTTCCGGTATCAGGTAGTTGACCTCCGCCGGTACGGGCGTCAGGTAGTAGACATCCACGTAGCCGTTCCAGGTCTGCAGTTCATCTTCGTCATACCCCAGGTCGATCCAGCGCCCCTTGATGCCGCCGCCGGTATCGCCGGCATAGCCGATGCCGTAGCCGGGCACGTAGACCTCGGAGCGGAAGGGAATGACATTAGGATCGACGGCCACAATTCCCGTTCCCGCCGGCCGGCCGCTGGCCGTAATTCCATAGCTGGGATGGTCGGGTGACTTTCCGGAGCTTGCCGCGGTATAGGCCGTCACGCGCATGTGCACCACCCGCCAATACTCGCGCGGTCCTTCCGGTGTGTCTACGACATGGGTGGTGATACGCGTGCCGTAACCGATCACTTCGTTCACCGGTTCTTGTTCTATCCACTCTCCCTCATCGACGCGGCTAACCTCTACACCGTCTTCATAACGAATACGGGTGCTCTGCCGTTTGATACCCGGCACGCCGCGGCTGATTACCGCTTTTGTATCCAGATCGAGATCGTCGCTGGGCTGGTAAACCGTTTGATAGGGCACCTCGACATCAAAAAAAATCGATTCCTCGCGCACACGAACAACCCGCACCGTGTCCCCGGCGTTCAACACCACGTCTGCTGCGGGATTGACGGTGTCCAGTTCGCCCAGGGCGATCCCGGTGTTGGCCAGCACCTCCGCCGGCGTGCGCGCACTGCTGAATATGGCATAGGCCTGGCCGTCGACCTGGATTGTCAGCGGGATCGCGCGCGTGATTTGTACGACCAACCCATCGACCAGCGGCGTTTCCGCGGGCGGATTCGCGGCGTCGCTCTCACCCAGGATGATGCCTGCTTCAGCCAGGAGATCGCCCACGGTCCGCGCGCTGCTTATTATTGTGTGGTTGTTCTCTCCATCGTGGATGGTGATTGTAAGTTCGGTTGCTGTCGGGCTTGCGATGGCGGTGGCTTTGGCGACTATCGTTGGCTGTGATGTGGGTTCCGGCTGCATGACTGGGGCCGTTTCCTCCACAGCTGCTGCCGCTGCCGCCGGTTCAATGGGCTCACCCGCCTCTTGCAGCAGCAGAAAGGCGGCTGTGCCCAGGCTGCCAATTCCAAGAGTGATAAGTAGCGCCAAAAGAAGCAGTGTGCGCGTCATGCTCTCTCCGAATCCAGTGTAGACAAAATGAGGACTGATCGTGGCGCTCTTCTAGCCGGCGCATTGTCAGTCCTCAGTTCGTGCCGCGATGTGCTCAAAAGACCGGTGACCACCAGGTTTTCCTGGGTACCCAAGAGTGACGCCTTAGCGCTGCTTCCTCCCGGACCTGACGCGGTTCGACGGCTCCTGCCACCAGGGACCCAGTCATCACCGGCCGTTTGGGCACATCAACTTATTCGGATCGTAACAGAACGATTATTTGCGGGCAAACCCCCTAATTCCATACTCCCAATGTTTCCGGCCCGCGATCGAGTTCCCAGGGGTAAATAACATAGGCGTCGGTAACGGCCGCGTAGTAGGTCGGCGTGTAGCCTGGATACAGCGAAGAGGCGGGTTTGTAGTGCAGGACGCAGGTCTCCGGATTGCCGCCTGCGGCATCCACACGGTTTGCGACAGTCACGCTGTTGCGCCCTTTCGTCCATACGTCATCAACGACGAGCACGCGCCGTCCTTCCAGCAGTTCATCATCAGGGAATTGGATGAACTCAGGGATGACAAACTTGGCCTGTTCTGCCGGCTGGATGCCCGGAAAGTCGGCTGGAAAGCGGATCGATGCGGTGAGAACATACGTGATGTTCAGCGCTTCGGCAAGCATGCCGCCTGGCACGATGCCTCCCCGCGTAATGATCAGCATGGAGTCAAAACGGCCGTGTATTTGTGGAACCAGGTAATCAATCAGTTTATCGACATCAGACCAGGTCAATACTTCGCGACGCATAAATCTGATCCTCTAGGAATGGCGTAAAGTGACTGCCACGTGGAGAGGCCGCGTAAACAGTCACTTTCATGTTTCTATATGGTAATGGGTGGCGCGCAGGACTTTTAACCTGCCAGATTGCCAGTAATGTTTAATCCTACCCTTTCGCGTGTTAGGTGTCAACTGCGTGGCATCTTGGGCAGGAGATTGGATCGATCCGGACGCTGCTCTCGTGTTATCGATTGCTTTCTATCTGGCTCGATCTCCCAACGCCATGTGCCTGCGTTCTCCACCAGCGTGACGATGTCGCTTCTATCCTTTTTTGCGCAGCGGAAAACGTGTCAGAATGGTTGCGCCGTCGGGCATGGGCAAACGTGACCCCTGGCTGATGCCTTTCGGAGTGCGAATTTCGCGTGTGCCGCCGCCGAGCTGGTAGATATAAACCGGCGTATCCTTCTCCGTCATTTCCAAGGGCAGGACTGCCTGACCCAGCAGGTAGCCTTCGTAGTCGATTGCGCAGCTCGTGACGGTGCCGACGACTTTACCGCGCCGGTCCAGCACCGGATCGCCTGACTCCGGCCTACGTACGCCTTTCTCGTTCATGCGGAAGCGGGTCACCATGCGATCCCGTTCCTGCTCGTGGGCGATGAAGGGCGCACGGCCGATAA
>JBJYWZ010000501.1:37354-40267 GCA_046259725.1 Promineifilaceae bacterium (SeqCode)
GTCACCATGCGATCCCGTTCCTGCTCGTGGGCGATGAAGGGCGCACGGCCGATAAAGAATGGCTTCCAAAGTTTGACATAGCCGCCGAGGCCGGCATCGGCCGGATTCAGATTCATATCACCTGCCAGTTCATGACCGTACAGAGGCAGGCCTGCTTCCGTGCGCGTGCTGTCGCGCGCCGCCAGGCCGCACGCTTTCAGGCCAAGCGGTTCGCCGACTCTCAGCAGTTCTTCCCACAGGCGCGGTGCCTGCTCCGGGTGGACGAAAAGTTCGTAGGCCACGCGTTCGCCAGTGTAGCCGGTGCGCGAGATGACCAGGTCCAGGCCAGCGACCCTGCCTTCTGTCAGGCCGGCCCACGGAAGCTGCCGGATCCTTTCGGCCGTTTCTTCATCGCATAATGCTGTCAGGATCTTGGTCGACAGCGGCCCCTGCAGAGGGACGTCCACACGGCAGTCGTCGCCGTGTGCGAGGTCACGTAAATCGCGGATGCTCGCCGGATGCTGGACGCGCGCGTACGGGCGTTCCTCGTCAATCAACACACGGCCCTCATTAACCGCATTCAACCAGGTCCACCCTTTATCATTGTTGGAAGCATTGACAACCATCATATACTTCTCTTCACCCCGCCTGTAGACCATTAGGTCATCGACCACGCTGCCATCCGGAAAAAGCATATAGGTGTAGTGAGACTGGCCGATGTTAAGATTTGAAACATCGTTCGTCGTCACGAGGTTGAGGAAAGGCAGGGCAAATGGGCCGGTTACTTCAAAGACACCCATGTGCGTGGCGTCGAAGAGGCCCGCCGCTTCACGTACGGCCGCGTGCTCTTCACTCACGGACGTGTACCAGACCGGCATTTCATAGCCGCCAAAGGGAATGATGCGGCCGCCCATCTTTTTGTGTGTCTCGAATAATGTCGTCTGTTTCAAGGGTGCATCTTCCAGTTCTTCCCACGAAAACGTCGGCAGCGCTTCGGCCGTCGCCGGCTGCCTGTCTCGCCCGATGAAATATGGTTTGCTGATGGCAATTGCTTCGCCCGTAACGCTTGCTGAATCGAGATCGCTTTCAACAATCGTGACCGCCACCGGGCCGTTCAGCTTGCCATAGATGTCGTCAAAGAGGACATAGCCGTCAGACAGCGCCGCCAGCCATTCCTGCACGGCGGCGGCTTCCGCGGCCGTTTCCAGGTGTATGAGGAAGCGTGTTGCAGACTCGCGCTGCAAGACACCATCGACATCCAGATCATCACCAAACAAATGTGTCGGCTGCGCCTCACCATCTGAAAGGGCGCGCACATCGCTCGCCAGCGCGTGGTCGAGGAAGCTTAATGCTTCAGGACCTCTTACCAAAACGGCCGCGCCCTGCGGCTCATTCTTTTCAATGTTGCGAAGCTGGCGCACGATTGCCCGGCCGCGCCGCAGCGCCTGATAGTCAACCTTCGCTCGCAGCAATTTCTTGCGGCTGGCGCTGAGATAGAAATAGGGCTTGCAGCCTTGCATGACAGTGGCAATTGCTTCGGCGAGAAGGTCGATTTTCTCATCATCAAAACCGAGCTGGCTGACCCACACCGTGCCGATACGCACGCCTGTTGAATTAAATGCCCCGATGTCACCGGCAATAGTATTGCGGTTGAGTACGATGCCTGCCAGGTCCAGTATGCGTGATGCGATGTCGCCGGAAAGATGGACGCCGTCGTGCGAGACGCTTTTTGTGTCCACGAGCAGGAGATGGGTTTCGCTGCCGCCGCCGACGACACGCAGCCCGTGATTCTCAAGCTGCTGCGCCAGCCGCGAGGCATTGTGTACGATGCGATGCTGTAAGTCGTGAAACTTTTCCGTCTTCGCCAGATTGAGGGCGACAGCCAGGGCGGCCATCGTGTTTAAATGCGGTCCCCCCTGCTCGCCGGGAAAAACGGCGCGGTCAATCTTGCGGTAGAGATCGCGCCGGTGCGTCATGAGCATGGCGCCCCTCGGTCCGCACAGACTCTTATGGGTTGTTGTGCTGACCACATCGGCGATGCCAATTGGGCTGGGATGCTCGCCGCTGGCCACCAATCCGGAGATATGAGCGATATCTGCCAAAAGATAGGCGCCACATTTGTCGGCGATCTCCCGGAAACGCTGCCAATCGACTAAGAAGGGATAAGCCGAGTAGCCGGCGACAATAATTTGCGGCTTGACTTCCATGGCCTGGCGTTCAACGGCGTCGTAGTCGAGCTTTTCGGTTTCAGGATTCACGAAATAGGGGACGGCGTTATAGACCTTGCCTGTGCGGTTGACAGGCGATCCGTGTGATAGATGGCCGCCATCGTTAAGATTCAGACCCATGATCGTTTCGCCCGGCTGCAGCAGCGCCGAATAGACCGCGTTGTTTGCCGGCGCGCCGCTGAGGGGCTGGACGTTAACGAACAGTTCGTCAGCGCTCACGCCGTTGGCTGCGAACAGTTCCGCCGCACGGCGTCGTGTCAGCGCTTCCAGGACGTCGGCGTACTCTACGCCCTTGTAATAGCGTGGATCGCTGTAGCGGCGATAATAGGCCAGCTCGAAGTCCAAATCGAGGATCTCTTGTTCGGTTTGCTGCCTGCTCTCTTCGCGCGGGTAGCCTTCAGCGTAGATGTTGCCGAAATTGCCCGACATGGCCTCTTGAACGGCCTGTGGAGCCATACTTTCGGAAGCGATTAAGATAATGGAAGATTCTTGGCGCCGGTCTTCGCGATCGAGCAGTCCCTGTAGATCCGGGTCTATTTTGGACACAGAACCACGGAATATGAAGTCGGTAGACATGGTATTCTCCTGGAAAAAGATGGGGATTGCGGGCAGGCGATACGTCAGATGCGGCCTGTCACAGGTTTTTCCTACAATGCTGGAATTTTAACAGATATTTAGCCTGCTGCCACGGGTGGCGCCTTCTGGA
>JBJYWZ010000502.1:0-31826 GCA_046259725.1 Promineifilaceae bacterium (SeqCode)
TTCGCGAAGGTGGCCTGACCGTCGGCGCCGGCGTCATCACCAAGATTCTTGACTAATAGATGATGATAAGCGCAGGGCGCGGCCGGGTTTGCTGACTGCGCTCTGCCAAGAAGGTTGCCAATGGCTAAGCAGAGAATCCGTATTCGTTTGAAGGCCTATGACCATCGCGTGCTCGATCAGTCGGCAAAGCGAATTGTTGGAACAGCAGAACGTACCGGAGCGCGTGTAGTTGGCCCGGTTCCACTGCCCACAAAATTGGAGCGGTTCACCGTTCGTCGCAGCACTTTTATTGATAAGGACTCGCACGAACATTTTGAAATCCGTACTCATAAGCGGCTGATTGACGTAATCAATCCGGACTCGAAAACTATCGACACATTGATGCGTCTGAATTTGCCTGCTGGCGTTGATATTGAAATTTCTATTTAGTTCGTATTTCAGATCCGTTTAGAGTTGAGACGGCCGTCCGGCTTTTGAGTCTCCTCTAAAGGACAGATAAATACGCGAGGATGATGCAGTCCTAGCCTGGTGGCTGACAGTCCTGGGAGGTTAATGTGAAAGGTTTACTAGGCATAAAGCTGGGTATGTCCCAGGTTTTTGATGAGGCTGGTCAGGTAATACCGGTGACTATCATTGAAGCCGGACCCTGCTTTGTCACACAAATAAAAACAAATGAATCTGATGGTTACAGTGCCGTTCAGGTCGGATTTGGCGAGACCAAAGAGCAGCGCCTGACGGGGGGACAAAAAGGCCATCTCGGTTTATCGAAATCGAAATCGAAAAAGAAGGCCGGCATTCCTGCCGTTCGTCATCTGCGCGAGTTCAAAACGAAAGATACTGAGGGCTACAAGGTCGGCCAGACACTTACTGTGGAGCAGTTTGAAGAAGGCGATCGCATCGATGTGGTTGGTAAGACTAAAGGTCGCGGTTTCGCGGGTGTTGTCAAGCGGCATGGTTTTGCTGGTGGCATCAGGACGCATGGCCAATCTGACCGCCATCGCGCTCCCGGATCAATCGGGTCAACGTCAAGCGTTGGCCGTGTATTTAAGGGCCAGCGTATGGCCGGCCGTATGGGTAATGAACGTCATACCGCCCAGAATCTGACTATCGTGCGTATTGACGCCGATAAGAATCTGATAGCTGTCAAAGGCGCCGTTCCTGGTGCTAAGGGCGGGCTGGTGCAGATTCGCGATGCCAGCAAGAGCTAGCGGAGGTGTATTAGGATTATGAATGTCCCGGTCTACAACATGGCTGGCAAGGAAGTGGATTCCATCGAGCTGCCGGCCAGTGTATTTGAAGCAAAAATAAACCGTGGTTTGATGCACCAGGCGTTAGTCCGGCAGATGGCGAACGCGCGTCTGGGAACGCACAAAGCAAAGGGCCGTTCTGAAGTTAGCCGCACCACCGCAAAGGCTTACCGTCAGAAAGGCACCGGCAATGCCCGTCATGGCAGCCGCCGCGCACCGATTTTTGTTGGTGGTGGCGTTGCGCATGGGCCGAATCCACGAAAGTATACGAAAAAGATGCCGCGCCAGATGAGACGCGCCGCGCTGCGTTCAGCACTCTCCATCAAAGCCGAGAGCGGGGACGTTGTTGTAATTGATACGGTGGAGTTGAATTCGCCAAAGACCAGAGAGATCGTGACTCTGGTCGAGAACGTAACCGGCGGAACCAGCACCTTGTTGCTGCTGGCAGAACGGAATGAAAACGTGGAGAAGTCAGCGCGTAATATCGATGATGTAAAGATACTTCGTGCTGGTTACCTGAATATTCGTGACCTCCTTGGCTACGAAAAAATTCTCATTCCGCTGGCCGCCCTTGATGTTGTCAACAGTTTCCTCGCCTCTGAACAACCTGATGCAGGCGATTCAATGGAAGAGGAGGAGTAAGTTATGCATTGGCGCGAAATTATCCGCCGTCCGGTGGTCACGGAAAAAAGCAATTATCTGGCTGATTTGCAGAATCAGTACACATTTGTCGTTGATTCGCGGGCTAACAAGCTGCAGATCAAGCAGGCAATCGAGCTCGCCTGGTCTGGCGTTACGGTCGATAAGGTGCGCGTGGCAAATATGCCCGCGAAACGGTCTCGCCGTTGGCGTTCAATCAGCACTCGAAAGTCCGGTTGGAAGAAGGCAATCGTAACGCTGGCGCCTGGAGACCAAATCGATTTGTTTGAAGGCGTTTAGCTAGATCGATAATCACGAGCAGGGACGAGGGCAGCGTAAGTAACCGGGGGTGTGTTCCCCGGAGCCCGCAGCCTCACGTCCGTCTCTGGAGGAACTATGCCAATTAAAGTATATAAGCCAACGTCTCCCGGTCGCCGCGACATGAGCGGCCAGACCTTTGAGGAGATTACGCGTTCTTACCCTGAACCTTCGTTGACGCGCGGTATGCGCAAACGAGCAGGGCGTAATGCGCGTGGCAAAATCACGATCCGGCATCGTGGTGGCGGGCACAAACGCCGCTATCGCGAAATTGATTTTCGCCGCGATAAGTTTGATATTCCTGGCCGGGTTGTTTCGATCGAGTATGATCCGAACCGCTCCGCCCGTATCGCGCTGATCCAGTATGGTGATGGCGAAAAACGCTACATCATTGCCCCGCTTGGCCTGCAGGTAGGCGACTCGGTGGTCAGTGGTGATCGCGTCGAGATCCGTCCGGGGAACACGCTGCCCTTGCAGAATATCCCCCTTGGTACCATGGTTCATAATATTGAGCTGCAACCCGGACGCGGCGGACAATTGGTTCGCTCCGCCGGAACTTCTGCGCAGCTTCTGGCCAAGGACAACCCAAATTACGTGACCTTGCGCCTACCGTCTGGTGAAGAGCGTTATGTTCTTCAAACCTGTCTGGCTACGGTCGGCCAGGTTGGCAATGTAGAACAGGGCAATATCAAATTAGGGAAGGCCGGCCGCAAACGCCATATGGGTATTCGCCCAACGGTCCGTGGTTCGGCCATGAACCCGAACGATCACCCGCATGGTGGTGGTGAAGGTCGCTCTCCTATTGGTATGTCGGGACCGAAGACTCCGTGGGGTAAGCCGGCGCAAGGACGCCGCACCCGCAAGAACAAGTCTACGGATAAGTTTATTTTCCGCCGTCGGACTAAGAAGCGTCGGTAGGAGGTTTTTTGCATGTCACGTTCACTTAAGAAAGGACCGTACGTAGAGCCAAAGCTGCTGCGTAAGGTTGAGAAACTAAATGATTCGAAGAGCCGTCAGGTCATCCGTACCTGGTCGCGTTCCAGCACGATATTCCCGCAAATGGTCGGCCATACCATCGCTGTATATGACGGCCGCCGCCACATACCGATTTACATCACTGAGAATATGGTTGGCCATAAACTTGGTGAATTCGCTCCGACGAGGACGTTTCGTGGCCATGTAGCGAGGGCGGAAAAGAAGGGTCGGAGGGTTTAGACATGGCTGATTTGTTCGAAGTAAGAGCGGTAGCAAAACATATTCCTATTTCGCCGCGCAAAATGCGAATGGTTGTTGACGTCGTTCGCGGAATGAACGCTGAGCAAGCGTTGGACACGCTGCGTTTTATGCCGAATCGAGCGGCTGAACCGGTTTATAAGCTGATCCAATCGGCCGTTGCTAATGCCGAAGAAAACTACGGGCTGGAAGTGGACGAACTGCAGGTTAGCCGCATTTATGCCGATGACGGGCCACGCCGACGGAAAGCACCTTACGGTGGTCGTTTTGCCGGCCGGGGACGCTTTCGCCCGATTGTGCGTCGTTCATCCCATATAACCGTCATATTAGCCGAGCGCGAGATTGAGGACTAGGCGACGCTTGTCGCATGGAGGATTAAATTGGGACGAAAAGTACATCCTGTCGGTTTCCGACTGAAATCATACCGGGACTGGAATGCAAGATGGTACGCTGAAGGTGACCGCTATCGCGAGCTGCTGCAAGAGGATTTTGCTATTCGTGATCGGATCAAAAAGGAAATGCCTTCAGCCGGTATTGCGCATGTTGAGATTGAACGGTTTCCAAACCAGATTCAGATCTCCATTCATACGGCTAAGCCAGGCATCGTCATTGGTCGTAAAGGCGCCTCTGTCAAACAACTGCGCACGGTACTGCGCGAAATGACTGGCAAGGTTGTCAAGGTTGAGGTGGAAGAGATCGCTCAGCCTGACGCCGACGCGCAGCTCATCGCCGAGAATATCGCCGGCCAGCTCGAGCGGCGCATCTCCCACAGCCGTGCTATGAAGCGTGCTGTAATGCAGGCGATGCGCGCCGGTGCGGAAGGCATCCGTATCGAAACCAGCGGCCGTCTATCCGGCGCTGAAATGGCCCGAAAAGAGAAGATCTCAGACGGCCGTGTGCCGCGCAACACCATTCGCGCGGATATGGATTATGGATTTGCTGAAGCGCTGACAACGTTTGGTCGTATCGGCGTCAAAGTTTGGATTTACCGGGGCGAGATTCTGCCCCAGAAAGCGGAAGCGACAGAAGTCTATATCAGTGAGTAGGCATCCGTCGCAGATGGAGTTATTACCATGTTAATGCCAAAGCGTGTTAAGTATCGCAAACAATTTCGCGGCCGAATGAGAGGCAATGCGAAGGGTGGCACCACCCTGCAAAATGGCGATTTCGGAATGCAGGCATTGGAACCTGGCTGGATTACGAGCCGCCAGATTGAAACCGTCCGTCGCGTCGTTGTGCGCCATATGAAACGCCGCGGCAAGGTATGGATTCGTATATTCCCTGATAAGCCCGTGACTGCCAAGCCGGCCGAAACGCGCATGGGAAAGGGCAAAGGTTCCGTTGATCATTGGGTCGCCGTGGTTAAACCCGGCAGAGTCATGTTTGAGATCGCCGGTGTTCCCGAAGATGTTGCCAGAGAGGCCCTGCGCCTGGCGGCGTACAAGCTGCCTATCCAGACCCAGATCGTTACACGGGAGGATTCGTTCTAATGGCCAACATAGTTGAAATTCGCGAAATGAGCGATGACAAACTAACACAGAAAATAGAGGACGCCCGCGAAGAGCTTTTTAACTTGCGATTCCAGAAGGCGTTTGCACAGCTGGATAACCATGCACGATTGAAGAAGGTGCGTCGCGAGATCGCCCAATTCGAATCTGTGCTTAACATGCGGAAACTGGCTGTTGATGTGGCAGCGAATGAACCGGCGATTGCGGCGGTTCTTGAGGGCGAAGAGTGGCAGTCAGGCGCCCATTTTGACTACGAAGAAAGCGCCTGGCAGGTCGTCTTCAGAAGTAAAGATGGACAGGACCTGGCCACCGCCGTCGTTGATTTGAATAAAAAGCGAAGTAGATCGCGCGAACAGCGCGAGAAGAAGGGCCAACCGCAGTTGGTGACCAGTTACGATGTTGTGGGATAGGTGAGAAATGAGAGATCAACGTAAACGCCTGGTTGGTGTGGTCACCAGCGACAAAATGGATAAGACTGTTACGGTTGCGGTTACTACCAGTAAGCGTCATCCTGTTTATGGCAAAGTCCTGCGTCGAGTAAAGAAATACAAGGCCCATGATGAGGCGAATGAATGTCGCATTGGCGATCGCGTGCAGATCATCGAATCGAAGCCGCTCAGCCGTCATAAGCGATTTACAGTCGTTTCCATCGTGGAGCGCGCCAAATAGTGAGGCTTCATAATGATCCAAAAAGAAAGTCGTTTGAATGTTGCCGATAACTCCGGCGCGCGTGAACTCCTGGTCATCCAGGTAATGGGCGGCTCGCGGCGACGTTATGGGACGGTCGGTGATGTTGTGACCGCTACTGTGAAGAAAGCGGTGCCGAACTCCAATGTAAAGAAGAGCACAATTGTGCGTGCTGTGATCGTGCGTACCAAGAAAGAGTACAAACGTGAAGATGGCAGCTATATCCGCTTTGACGATAACGCGGCTGTCATTCTGGACCAGACTTCGCAGAATCCCGTCGGCACGCGCATATTTGGGCCGGTGGCGCGTGAGCTGCGTGATAAGGGCTTCGGCCGCATCCTGTCCCTGGCTCCGGAAGCACTTTAGGCACGGTCCAGCTGGACATAAGATAGGAATTGACGGCCGTTACTTTGGCCGCTCGGTGAGGTAAAGATGCGTATTAAAGTAGATGACGAAGTTGAGGTCATCGCAGGAAATTACAAAGGTGTGCGTGGGAAAGTGCAGCGTGTGCTGCTTTCCAAGAACCGCGTTGTGGTCTCCGGCGTCAATGTAGTGAAGAAGCACCAGAAGCCACAGCAGGCGGGCGGCCGGTCGGCGGCTCAGGGCGGCATTATCGAATTTGAGGCACCGATTGCGGTCTCAAACGTGATGCTGGTCGATCCGAAGTCCGGTGAACTGACGCGTATCGGTTTGCGCCGTGACAAAGACGGCCGTCAGGTTCGCTACGCCATCAAGAGTGGTGAGGACCTCGACTAACAGGGTCGAGATATTAACAAGATCTATATATTGGCCAAGGATGAGCCAGATCCGCCTAATGGCGCTGCTTTTTAGTTGGACGCGCGGCGCTATGCGAGATCTGCCACTTTTCCTGGAGGTGTGAAATGGCATTTATTCCGATGCCGGAAAAATATAAAACAGAAGTCCAGCCGACGTTGATGAAGGAGTTTGGTTACAGCTCTCCGATGCAGATACCGCGTATCAGCAAGGTTGTCGTCAATGTTGGCCTGGGTGAAGCCCTGGATAATGCCAAGGCAATTGAGTTCGCCACAAACGATATCATGGCCATTACCGGCCAGCGTCCGGTCGTGACGAAAGCCAAGAAGTCAATCGCCAGCTTTAAGCTGCGTGAAGGACGTTCGATTGGCGTTAAGGTGACGCTTCGTGGCGAGCGTATGTGGGCGTTTTTAACCCGGTTGATCCATGTTGCGCTGCCGCGTACGCGCGACTTTCAGGGGGTTTCGCCCGATTCCTTCGACGGACGCGGTAACTATACGCTGGGTCTGCGCGAACAGTTAATTTTCCCGGAGGTCAATTACGATCAGATTGACAAGATCCGGGGCCTGGAAGTGACGATTGTCACGACAGCGCAAACGGACGAAGAAGGACGTCGCTTGTTGGCTTTGTTAGACATGCCGTTCCGGCAGACTGAGCCCGAGTTGATTTAGGAGAACAAGATGGCTAAGAAGTCAATGATTGCACGAGAGAAGAATCGTAAATATCGTGTTCGCATCCGCAATCGCTGCGAACAGTGCGGCCGTCCGCGTGGCTATATACGCCGCTTTGGCCTGTGTCGTATTTGCTTTCGCGAAGAAGCATTGAAGGGAAATATTCCCGGTGTTGTTAAGTCAAGTTGGTAGAGGTACGTCATTATGTCTATGAGTGATCCAATTGCCGATATGTTGACACGCGTACGTAATGGCCTCCAGGGGCAGCACCCGTCTGTGTCGATGCCGCATTCGCGCGTAAAAGTAGCGATCGCGGAAGTGCTGAAGGAAGAGGGGTATATTAAGGATTTCCAGGTACTGCCCCAGGAACCGCGTGATATTCTTCAGCTTGATCTGAAGTACATCGGTGGCCGGCGAGATCGCCGTTCCGTCATCACCGGTATTGAGCGTGTCAGCAAACCGGGACGGCGGATTTATGTTGGTAAAAATGAAATTCCGTGGGTGTTGAGTGGAATGGGAATCGCCATCCTGACAACGTCACGCGGCATTATGACCGGTCAGAAAGCGCGCCGCCTGGGTCAAGGCGGCGAGGTCATCTGTAAGGTCTGGTAAAAGGAGATTAACCATGTCACGTATTGGTAAAGCTCCAATTCCATTGCCCAATGGGGTGACTGTCGATTTGAAGGGATCAACTGTGACTGTCAAGGGACCGAAAGGGACTTTGCAGCAGAGTTTCCATCCTGAAATGACGATTGAGCTGGATGATGGGGTTTTGTCGGTAGAACGGCCGAGTGACTCACGCGATCACCGGTCTCTGCACGGCCTGACCCGGTCCCTGCTCAACAACATGGTTGTAGGCGTCAGCGATGGATATGCTAAAACGCTGGTTATCGAAGGCGTCGGCTATCGCGCAGCAATGGAAGGGAAGACGTTAGTATTGAATGTTGGCTATTCGCATCCAATCTACTTCGAACCGCATAAGGATATGTCCTTTGAGGTAGAAGATCGCGGTAAAACCATCCGCGTTTTCGGAATCGACAAGCAGATGGTCGGCGAGATAGCGGCGCAGATTCGCAAGACACGGCCGCCGGAACCTTATAAGGGCAAAGGTGTTCGCTATGATGGCGAGTATATACGTCGCAAAGCCGGAAAAGCCGGCAAGGTTTAATCAGGTAGGTGTTTCAAATGGCTATTAAATCTGAAAAAGCTAGAAAGAGACGTCATGACCGGATCCGTCGGAAATTATCGGGCACGCCGGAGCGGCCCCGTCTTAATGTCAATCGCTCGCTAAAGCACATTTATGTGCAGGTGATTGATGACGTGGTTGGCCGTACGCTTGTCTCGGCTTCGACAGTTGAAAACGAACTGGAAAAAGAGCTGGAAGGCAAAACAAAGCGTGAACAATCCGCTCTCGTCGGTAAGACGATTGCCCAGCGTGCGATGGATGCTGGTATCAACGAAGTTGTGTTCGATCGCGGTGGCTATCTATATCACGGTCGAGTGAAAGCGCTCGCCGAAGGCGCGCGTGAAGCAGGGCTTAAATTTTAAGCTTACAGTAAGTAGATGCGCAACCGCAATAGGACTAGGAGATAATAATGGGTCAAAGACGTCAGAATTTTCGCGACCAGCGGGATGAATTTGACGAGCGTATCATCGATATCACTCGTGTAGCAAAAGTGGTAAAGGGTGGCCGACGTTTCGGCTTCCGGGTCACTGTTGTCGTCGGTGACAATAAGGGCAACGTTGGCGTTGCCACCGGTAAGGCACGTTCGGTTCCCGATGCGATACGCAAGGCCGTTGATGCTGCACGCTCGTCTATGGAGCCGGTGTCCATTTATGGCACCACCGTTCCGCACGAAATCGTCGGCAGACACGGCGCGGCTAAAGTGCTCATAAAACCGGCATCGCCTGGTACCGGCGTTATTGCCGGTGGTGGCGTGCGCGCCGTAGTCGAAGCTGCTGGTTACAGAGATATATTGTCCAAATCTTTGGGCAGCCAGAATGTGTTGAATGTGATGATGGCCACGATGGATGGACTGCGTCGTCTCAAGCATGTTCAGGATATCGCGGCAGACCGTGACAAAGATGTGGTCGAGGTTTCGCCGTTTTGGAGTCGGAACTAATGAGCAAGTTGCGGGTAACCTACGTTAAGAGCGCGATTGGTTACAACAAACGACAAAAATCTACGATCAAGGCGCTGGGACTGCGCAAGCTCAACCAGAGCGTTGTGCATGAAGATACGCCTGTCGTACGTGGAATGATTAACAGCGTCAGCCATCTGGTGGCTGTCGAAAAGGTAAAGTGAAATGAAATTACACGATCTGCGCCCGGATCCAGGTGCAAGGAAAAAGCGCAAGCGAGTAGGTCGTGGTATCTCAGCCGGTGGCGGTAAAACGGCCGGACGTGGTACCAAGGGCCAAGGAGCTCGCAGCGGTGGTGGTAAAGGCCAGTATTTTGAAGGTGGCCAGCTGCCATTGGCCCGTCGACTGCCGTTCAAGCGTGGTTTTACCAATATTCGCAAGATTACCTATAAGCCGGTCAATTTGAGCCGTCTGGCTGAGTTTGATTTCAGCGAGACGGAGGTTACTCCTGAAGTGTTGGCCGATTTAGGACTGCTCAAGAAAGCTTCAGATCCCGTCGTGATTCTTGGCGACGGCGATATGAACATGGCCATTACTGTGAAAGCGCACCGCTTTTCGAAGAGCGCGCGCGAGAAGATTGAGGCCGCCGGAGGTACGGCGGAGATTATTCCGCTTGATAACTAAGCCTGCGAACGAATCGTCGTTCTCAGGACGGAATGTAATCTGATGATTGAATCATTACGTGTATCATTTACCCTTCCGGATCTCAGGCGCCGGATTTTGTTCACCATCGCGATGCTGGTTGTTTACCGGCTGGTGGCCAACATTCCTGTTCCTGGCGTCAATCTAGAAGCCTGGCTGGCGTTCACGGGCCAGCAAAGTGGTAATGCGGTTGTAGACTTCCTCGATCTTTTATCCGGAGGCGCAGTGCGCAACTTCTCGGTGATGGCCATGGGCGTTTACCCGTATATTACGGCATCTATTATCATTCAGTTGTTGACGCCGATTATTCCGCAGCTCGAGGAAATGGCTTCCGAGGGTGAGTCTGGTCGTAACAGACTAAACAAAATCACTTACTATATCACTGTGCCTCTGGCGATATTGCAAGCCATTGGCCAGATTCGTCTGATTGGATTCAGTCTGCCCGGCGGGCTGGAATCGATCATGCCCTATTTCGGTTTTGACGCAGGCCAGATCCTGCCGACGCTGACGACGTTGATGGCGATGGTCGGCGGCACATTCTTTGCTATCTGGCTTGGTGAATTAATAACGGAAGATGGAATTGGGCAGGGTATTTCACTGATCATCTTCGGCGGTATCGTTTCGCGAATTCTGCCGAATCTGGCACGCCTGTTTGCACTTGATGACATCACGGCGCGTTACTTTAACATTATTGGCTTCTTGCTGCTTACGGTAGCCACTGTGCTGGTCATTGTAATCATACAGGAAGGTCAGCGAAGAATACCGGTACAATATGGCCGGCGTGTGCGCGGCCGTAAGGTGTACCAGGGCCAGAGCACGTATGTGCCGTTGAAGGTCAATACAGCCGGGATGATCCCGATCATCTTCGCTCAGTCAATCCTGACCTTCCCGCCGCTCATCGCCCAATTCTTTGTTGGTGATTTATCCACTAATGGCAATTTCATCAACCAGATGGCGCGCAGTGTCAGCAGCTTTGGCGCGCAGCAGGATCCCACGGCTGCACCGTTTCAGTTCATATCTTACTGGGGTTTGTATTTCTTGCTGGTAGTTGGCTTCACCTTCTTCTACACTGACGTCATGGTCAGGCAGCAGAATATTCCCCAAACATTGCAGCGACAGGGCGGGTTCATACCTGGTATCCGTCCTGGCAAGCGCACGGAAGACTACATTATGGCCGTCGTGCGCCGTATTACGCTGGTCGGTGCGGTGTTCCTGGGTCTGATCGCAATCCTTCCCGGAATCATGGCATTATTGGGAACGCTACTGCGAATTCCCGGTCTGGAACAAAGCGCCTATGTTATCTCAGGCGCTGGCCTGATCATTGTTGTCGGCGTTGTGATTGACACAATGCGCCAGTTGGAAGCTCAACTGCTTATGCGTCATTACGAGGGGTTCATTAGTTGATGAAGTTCATCATTCTTGTTGGCCCGCCTGGCGCCGGAAAAGGCACCCAGGCGAAACTCTTGCAGGAAAGGTTCGACCTTCCTCAGGTTTCGACCGGCGATCTGTTTCGTTACAACCTGCAGAATGAGACCGACCTGGGCAAGTTAGCCCGCACCTATATGGACCGCGGAGAGCTTGTTCCGGACGAGGTGACTGTAGCCATGGTCAAAGCGCGTCTTTCACAGGACGACTGTGCCGGTGGCGCCATTCTTGATGGCTTCCCGCGCACCCTGGCTCAGGCCGAAGCGCTGGATGAACTGTTGGCAGATTTGGGTGGTAAGATTGACGTGGTTCCGTCCATCGAAGTGCCGCAAGATGTACTCGTGGAGCGTTTATTGAAGCGGGCGATCCTGGAAGGGCGCGCCGATGATAACGAAGAAACGATTCGTACCCGTATGCAGGTGTACGAAGATCAGACCAAACCGCTGCTCGACTATTATGGCGAGAAGGGGCTCGTGGTCCCGGTGGACGGACAACAGGCGATTGACGAAGTACAGGAAGACCTGGTAAAGGTCATCGATGAGGCTACTCAGCCTGTGTAAAGAGGTAGTTGACCATCCCGCGGGTTTGTCGTTTGCCTCTATTGGAGTTAGTAATCATGAAAGTATCAGCATCCGTGAAACGTCGTTGCCCGAAGTGCAAAATAATCAAGCGCAGAGGCGTTGTTCGTGTGATTTGTAGTGATCCAAATCACAAGCAGCGACAGGGATAATTTGTATGCGCCTGTCGCGTAATAATGCGTCAGGCGAAATCTGGAGGAACAATGGCTCGTATAGCTGGAGTTGACATCCCACGAAACAAACGGGTTGAAGTCGCTTTGACCTATATCTATGGAATCGGACCCTCGTCCAGTAAGAACATCTTGCAGGAAACAGGGGTTGATCCGAACACACGTGTTCGCGATCTTTCCGAATCAGAAGTAACCAGCCTGCGCCAGGTTATCGATCGCGACCTTGTCGTCGAGGGTGATCTACGCCGAGAAGTTGCAATGAACATCAAGCGGCTTTCGGAGATCGGCTGTTACCGTGGTCTGCGGCACCGCCGCCACCTGCCTGTGCACGGGCAGCGGACGAAAACCAACGCGCGTACGCGAAAGGGTCCGAAAAAGACCGTTGCCGGACGTGGCCGGAGAAAGGGCGGCAAGTAATCATATGTCAAACGGCCGTGTTGGAATTGATATCCAGCAGCAGCGGCCCGCAACATATCAGGAGACAAAATGGGACGTAGAAGACAAACACAAACGCGCAAGAAAGCGAAGAAGATGGTGCCGCGTGGCGTTGCCCACATTTTCGCTACGTTTAATAACACCATCGTGACAATAACGGACCCGCAGGGCAACACCGTATCCTGGGCAAGCGCTGGTAATGCAGGGTTTCGTGGATCTCGCAAGAGCACGCCTTATGCGGCTCGTCTGGCCGCTCAGAATGCCGCGCGCTCAGCGCAGGACAACGGCATGCAGGAGATCGAGATCTTTGTCAAAGGCCCGGGACCGGGTCGCGAAGCAGCGATTCGGGCGCTTGCAGCGTCGGGGATGAATCTGACAGCGATTCACGATATCACCCCCGTGCCGCACAACGGCTGCCGCCCACCAAAACGGCGCCGAGTTTAATTTAATCACTTATTTAGTTTTTCTATTTGTAGAAGAGGGACGAAAGGTTGCCAAGCCTGTAAACCTCTTGACAAATCCAGAGAATGGAGGATTCGTAAGTTGGCGAGATATACAGGACCAGTATGTAAGCTTTGTCGCCGGGAAGGCGAAAAGCTATTTCTGAAGGGGTCGCGTTGTTTAACGCCCAAGTGCTCATTTGAACGCCGTTCATATCCGCCCGGCCAGCATGGACGGGAGAAACAGTTCCGGCGAGGTAGGGCATCCGACTACTTGCTGCAGCTTCGAGAAAAGCAAAAGGCGCGCCGCGTTTACGGCGTCATGGAGCGCCAGTTTAGCCGCTATTTCAAACGTGCGGAGCGGCAGGTTGGCCTGACGGGTACCAATCTTCTGGTGCTGCTTGAACGACGTCTGGACAATGTGGTTTACCGATTGGGTATCGCCAGTTCGCGCGCTCAGGCGCGCCAGTTGGTGTCGCACGGCCATATTATGTTGAACGGCCGTCGGATCGATATCCCATCCGCTCTGGTTACTCCGGGGGATGTGGTTTCGGTGCGTCCCGAGAGTCAGCGCAGCGTCTATTTTAAGGAGCTGCGCCAGGACCTGGACGACCGGCGAGTTCCGCGGTGGCTTACGGTTGAGCCGGCTCAACTGTCAGCCAATGTGCTGCACCTGCCTGCTCGTGAAGACATTGATGTCTCCTTAAATGAGCAGCTAATTGTCGAGTATTACTCCCGTTAATCTTTAGGACAGCATCCATTGAGCGATGCGCAGCTACTTTTACTGGATGAAACATGTTTAATTGGATTTCGAGGGAGGTCTGACATTGGCTATAAGTAATCTGGTCATGCCCAAAATTGAAAGTACGGCGATGACCCGCGAATACGGCCGGTTCATATTCGGCCCACTGGAACGAGGATATGGAATTACGCTCGGTAATTCCTTGCGACGAGTCTTACTCTCATCATTACCCGGCGCTGCAGTGACGTCTATACGCGTTGCGGATGCGCCCCATGAGTTTTCGGCTATTCCCCATGTCCGGGAAGATATGATGCAGTTGATATTGCATATCAAACAGCTGCGTTTGATGCTGCACAACACGGACATGGCCCGTATGCGGCTGGAAGTACATGGCGCCGGTATTGTGACCGCGGCTGATATTCAACTGCCGCCTGAAGCGGAGATCATTAATCCCGATCTCTATCTTTTTACCGTCGATTCTGACGATGCGTTTCTCGAGATCGAAATGACGGCGGAAACGGGGCGTGGTTATTCCCCTGCGGAAGACCGCGGCCGGCTGCCAATCGGCGAACTACCGGTTGACGCAATATTCAGCCCCATTCGCCGTGTGGCCTATGAGGTTGAAAAGACGCGCGTTGGACAGGTTGCTGATTACGATCGCGTGGTCATGGAAATTTGGACCGATGGCACGATTAAGCCCGAAGAGGCTTTGGCCCAATCGGCACAGATTCTGATCCTTCACCTGCGTCCGCTGGCCGGTGTAAGCGAGGAAACATTCCTGCCGGTCGAGGAAGAAGAGGAAGAAGAACCGATTCCGAACGAGATCTACGATACGCCTATCGAGCAACTCGATCTCAGCGTGCGAGTTTTCAACTCGCTCAAGCGTACCGGCATCACAAAGGTCGGTGAAATGTTGGAGATGCTGGATCGCGGCGACGAGACAATGCTGGCGATTCGCAACTTCGGTGAGAAGTCCCTGGACGAGCTGAAGGATCAGCTTCGTATGAAGGGTTTCTTGACTGACGAGGACGGTAGTGCGACCTGATTTGGTGGTCGTGATGATGGGCCGGACAGCTAACATAGGCTGAGTGCCCGAATCTTTTCGAGGAATAATAATGCGACATAAAGTTAGTGGCCGCAGATTGGGTCGTGACAGTGCTCACCGCAATGCCTTGCGCAAGAATCTGATTGCAGATCTCATCTGTTATGAACAGATTGTGACTACTGAAGCCAAGGCACGCGCGATCCGCCCGTCGGCCGAAAAAATGATCACGCTGGCCAAACGTGGCCTGCAGAGCGGAAAAAGCGATCCTTCAAAGGAGGTTTACGCACGACGTGTGGCGGCGTCACGCCTCCCGAAGGTGCGAACCTACGAAGATGAAGATGGATACTTCGAGGAAGTGAACGTCGTCCAGAAGTTGTTCGATGAGATCGCGCCGCGCTACAGCGACCGCCCGGGTGGCTATACGCGCATGGTCAAGATTGGAAAGCGGCCAGGCGATAATGCCGAAATGGCTGTCTTGATGTTGGTTGAAGAGGAATAAAAGTTTTCCCGGTAATGGGATTACCTTTAATGACCCGGTATCGCGCCCAGGTTGAATACGATGGATCGAACTATTGTGGTTTTCAACGCCAACGAGATGAGTTCTCCACGATTCAGGGCGAACTGGAACGTGTATTAACAGATCTGGCCCGGCAGCCCGTCACCGTAACAGGGGCAGGGCGCACCGACAGCGGTGTACATGCGCTGGGTCAGATAATTAGTTTTACAATTGAGTGGCGGCATGGCGAAGACGCTTTACAGCGTGCGATGAATGCCAAATTGCCCGAGGATATCGCCATTCTAAGCCTGGAAGAGACCAGCGATTCGTTTCATCCACGCTTTGATGCGCGAAGGCGTGGATATTTGTACCGGGTGTACAATATGCCGGTTCGCAGTCCATTACAGCGCAGTCGCTCCTGGCATGTTGCCAGGCAGCTCGATGTGCAGGAGATGAATAGGGCTGCATCATTCCTTGTCGGGCGTAATGACTTTGCCACATTTGGGCTGCCTCCCCAGGGAGAAAGCACAGTGCGTGAAGTCTACATGGCAAGCTGGCTGCGTGAAGCGCCGTTTCTGGTGTTTCAGATTGAAGCCAATGCTTTCTTATATCGCATGGTTCGCAGCGTAGTCGGCAGCCTGGTGGCTGTTGGAACGGGCGCCTGGACGGTCGAAGAATTTATCTCGGCCTTTCAGGAGCGGGATCGCAATCGCTCGGCTGCAGCCGCACCGCCACAGGGGCTTTATTTAGCCTCGATTTTTTACGAAGTTTAATGGAGATCAGGGCATGAAAACCTATTTGACAAAACCGGCCGAGGTAGAACGGCAGTGGCATGTGGTTGATGCCGAAGGGAAAAACCTGGGACGACTGGCGAGTCAGATTGCGACCATTCTACGTGGTAAGCATAAGCCGATTTACAGCCCATCGGTTGACTGCGGCGATTACGTCATTGTGTTAAATGCGGAAAAGGTTGCTGTTACCGGCAGGCGCATGGATCAGAAAACCTACTACCGCCATTCCGGTTATCCTGGCGGCATTTCGTCGATCACCCTGCGCGACCAGTTGGAAAAGTATCCGACCCGCCCAATTGAGTTGGCGGTGAAAGGCATGCTTCCCAAGAACGCGTTGGGACGAAAGATGTTCAAGAAGTTGAAGGTGTATGCCGGTGGGGAACATCCGCACCAGGCACAGCAACCGGTTGAATTGGAGCTTTAGGAGAACAATTCATATGTTAGAAGAAAAGCGACAATACTACGAAGGCATTGGCCGTCGCAAAAGAGCATCGGCCCGGGTTCGCATCTACCCCGGTGGAGAAAGCGATGGCACATTCACGGTAAACGGCAAGGATGTCAAGGAATACTTCCCCCGTTATGGAGATTACCGTATCCTGATGGGTCCCCTCTCAGACAGCGAACTGTCAGGGAAAATGGACGTGTCGGTGCTGATTGAAGGTGGCGGCGTATCCGGACAAACCGGCGCTGTGCGTCTTGGTCTGGCACGCGCTCTTGTGAAATACGACGAGAATCTCCGAGTTACGCTTCGCGCGCATGGCCATCTAACAAGGGATTCGCGCGTCAAGGAACGCAAGAAACCAGGTCTGAAGCGAGCCCGCAAGGCACCGACCTACACCAAGCGTTAATTACCCAATCTATTCGTTGAATATAAGATCCTGAGGCGAGACCTTGTGCTCGCCTCTTTTGCTTGAACCAGTGAAGCGATCATGGGAATAACAGTTGTAGGTCTTGGACCCGGAAGCAGCCAATATTTGACCAGAGAGGCCTGGGACATTTTGTCCTCGGCCGCTGAAGTCTATTTGCGAACCGAACGGCATCCCGCAGTTTCCGACCTGCCGCAAAATGTGAGCCTGCACGGGTTCGACCATTATTACCAAGCGGAGCAGGATTTTGAGAGCGTCTACCAGAAGATCGCTGAAAACCTGCTGCAATTGGGTAAAGACAGAGAAGTCGTCTATGCCGTTCCGGGTAATCCCTACGTCGGCGAATCGACCGTAACGCTGCTGCTCGCTCAAGCCGAGGCGGCTGATGTACCTCTGCGCATCGTAAGCGGCTTGAGTTTTGTCGAGCCGGTATTGGCCGCGATTAAAGTAGATGCCCTCGACGGGCTGCAGATCGTGGATGCATTGCCTACAGCTGAATCCCTTTATCCGTCGCTTCACGCCGATCGTCCGGTCCTGATAGGCCAGATCTACAATCGCTTAATTGCCGGCGAAGTGAAACAATCTTTGAGCGCGATTTATCCTGATGAGCATCCCGTGATCCTGGTTCACAAGGCGGGAGAGTCCAACCAGGTTCTGGAGCGCGTGCCGCTTTACGAGATAGATCGCAGTGAAGAGATCGGCCATCTCACGAGCCTCTTTGTTCCCGCGCTTCCGAGCCCAGCAACAGTTCCCGCTCTCGCCGAAACCGTGGCTGTTTTGCGGAGCCCTGGAGGGTGTCCTTGGGATATCGAACAAACACCGCAGTCGATGCGCGAAGGTTTCCTGGAAGAAGCTTACGAGGTCCTGGACGCGCTCGATCGAAACGATATAGAAAACCTGAGCGAAGAGCTTGGCGACATGCTTTATCACATAGTTATGCAGGCGCAAATGGCTTCAGAAGATGGCGACTTTACGCTGTCCGATGTGATTGCCGGAATTGATATCAAGCTGCGGCGCAGGCACCCGCATGTATGGGGTGACTGGCAGGTGAACGATACGGCCGAGGTCCTGAGAAATTGGGAAATGCTGAAGAAGCAGGAAAAGAACACGGCCGTACAGGCATCTGTTCTGGACGGCATCTTGAAAGCGCTGCCCGCTTTGCCGCAGTCGCAGAAAATCCAGGATCGCGCGGCTAAGGTCGGGTTCGACTGGCCGGAGATCGAGGGAATTTACGAGAAAGTCCAGGAGGAAGTTTCTGAACTTCGCGCGGCGCAAAATGCCGAAGAAAGGGCTTCGGAGCTGGGGGATCTTCTTTTTGTCATCGTCAATCTGGCTCGCAGATACGGCATTGAGGCTGAAAGCGCTCTGCGTGAAGCAAACGGCCGTTTTGAAAAACGGTTTCGACTTACGGAGTCGCTCGCCCGCCAGAGGCAGCTAGATTTTGCTGAAATGTCGCTTGATGAGATGAATGAACTATGGGAAGAAGCCAAAGAAAGGCTTGCCAAAGCGGTATAGCATGTTTTAATTAAGTGTGGAACCGGTAGAATGGAGGAAAAGTGGCGGTCCTGTTTAATATTGTGCTGCCAATACTGGCCGGCATAAGTGTCATTGCGTTATTGATATTTCTTGGACGTGCCCTTTCGGCGCGCTCCACTGTTTCACGGCAGGCATATGACGTCGGTCAGGTTGAAGCGCGCCAGAAGGCGCAGGCAAATTTGCTTGGTGCGTTGGTCTCGCTTGTCTTCGCCCTCCTTTTCCTGGCGCTCACGTTTATAGGCCCTCGTGTCGCGGCGAGTTTCCCATCAGCAACGCCTACGCCGGAGCCAACGGCCGTTCCGCCAACTGCGGCGCCGACGGCAACCGCAACCATCACACCCGTTCCAACTGACTTGCCTCCTACACCGACGTCTCCAGTCCCCAGCGCGACGCCGACGTCCTTCCCCACAGAGACGGCCACCCCGTCGCCATTAACAGCCACAGTCAGCAGCGGCGTAGGGGTTTACCTGCGCAGCGAACCGAGTACGACTGCGACCGAACTGCAGTACCTGGAAGATGGATCGATACTCTTCGTTCTGGACGGGCAGCAGACGGCCGAAGACCTTGTCTGGCAGCAGGTGCGCACGGAAGCGGGTCAGGTTGGCTGGGTGGCTGCAGATTTCATCACCTTAAACCAGCCCTGAGTTGTTGGTCGGAAAGCAATTCTGAGCCCCACTAAGCCTATGTCGCTGCCAATTCTTCACTTTGCACGGATGTCCTGGCCTGTTGATTGGGCGAAGCTCTTTGGCCGTGAAGCGCCTTTGCTTATCGATCTCGGTTTTGGCGGGGGCGACAGCCTGGTCAGCCTGGCTCAGGAAAATCCCGGCGCGAATGTCCTGGGGATAGAGATTTCGCTGCCGTCTTTGCGACGCGGCGCCAGGAAGCTGCAAAACGGCGGCCTGAGCGGTGCCCGCGTGCTGCAGGGGGATTCGTTCACATCATTGTGGCTGCTCTTTCAGCCGCAAAGCATCAGCGGTGTAACGATTAATTTTCCCGATCCCTGGCCAAAGGTAAGACACGAGCACCGGCGGGTGATCAATCCTTCCTTCCTCGAGCTGCTGGCGAGCAGGATGCTGCCCAATGCGCCGCTTGAAATCGCAACCGACCACGAGGCGTATCAGCAAGCGATCGAGACCTATTTGTCGAAGTCACCCTATTTCGCATCCAGGACCAGCCAGCCGTATGTACTGTCGGTCGAGAACCGCCGCCAGACCAAATATGAGCGAATCGCCCTGTCTGAAGGGCGGATCCCCCGCTACTATCTCTGGCAGCGAAACGATAACGATGCCGCCAACGAATTCCCAATTCCGGAGGAAACGGCCGTGCCCCACGTAGTCTTCTTATCTTCATTGGACCTGGATCAATTAGGCGATCGCTTCATGCCCTTTCACGTGCAGGATGGCGACGTGCATATCAAATATCTGGATATGTACCGTTCCGTTGAGCGGAACATGCTCTTCACAGAAGTTTTTGTCAGCGAAGTACCCTTTCCACAGCGCATCGGTCTGAGCATCCGCGGCCGTAACACGGGCGACCTGGTGCTGAGTTTGCACGAGATCGGCTTTCCACGGCCGACTCCCGGCATTCATATGGCTGTGCGGCACCTGGTATACTGGCTGCAGGAGCAAGACCCCGACATGACGATAGTTAACAGCACGCTGGCGGACCGGATCGATACATGAGTGGTTTGAAAATGCCGGAGCATAATTCTGTCGAGTTGAATTTGCTGGACGCGGAACTCAGGGCGTGCCGGCTCTGTCTGCAGGCCGGTTACGAGGTAACGCCTGGCGCCGTGTTCAGCCACCCTCCTTCTTCTGAGGTGATGCTGATCGGCCAGGCGCCGGGGATCACGGAGGTGGAGGCCCAACGGCCGTTCAATGCGGGCAGCGGTCGTCGTTTGTTCCAGTGGCTGGAAGGCGCCGGCTGGCAGGAGGATGATTTTCGTTCGCGGTATGTGATGACGGCTGTAACTAAATGCTATCCGGGGAAGGGTAACAACGGCAAAGGGGATCGCGTGCCTACGAAGTCCGAGCAGCAGCTCTGCCGGCCGTTTCTGGAACGCGAGCTTGCGATCTACCAGCCGCGCCTGATCATTCCGGTCGGCGGCCTGGCGATCAAACTATTCTACAAAGCGTCGCTCAGGCTGAAGGAAATCATCGGGACGGCCGTATACGTCAGCCATGAGGATCTGAACAATCCATTTTCTGCTGCGAAGAAGGGGAAAAGGGTATCCCAATTTGACGCCGTTTTGCCGCAGGACGGCCGTTGGTTGGTTCCCCTGCCGCACCCATCAGGAGCCAGCCTGTGGCCCAACAAAGCGGAAAACAAAGCCTTGATCGATCGCGCTGCCGCTATCCTGGGGCAGATTCGCGAGAGTTGGAGACTGTAAGAGCTGACGCTCTTCTAATAAAAAGAAACGCCGGCTGTTTGGCCGGCGTTTCTGTACCTCTTAATCACCACTTACGTGAATGATGCCGTTCGCGCCGTCGACAGGGATGGGCGGAATCACAACACCCTGCTTGTGCTCTCCATCTTCTGCCAATTTGATCGGCAGACCCGCCGCTTCCAGCAAGGCGCTGGCCAGTACCTCATCCAGGTGACTGACAGGGACGATCTGCAGGTCCTGGCGCACGCGCTCCGGAAGTTCAGGTATTTCCTTGGCGTTGTCCTTGGGGATCAACATCGTAGAAACTCCGGCGCGGTGTGCGGCAATGGCCTTTGATTTCAGCCCGCCAATCGGCAGAACCTTGCCGCGCAGCGTTATCTCACCGGTCATCGCCACGTCCTTACGCACGGGGCGCCGGGTGAGCGCTGAAATGACGGCCGTGGCCATGCCGATCCCCGCGCTCGGACCGTCCTTGGGCGTTGCACCGTCCGGCACATGGATATGGACGTTGATCTTGTCAAAGATCCCCGGTTCCAGACCCAACAGCCGTGCATTGGCGCGAGCATAGGTCAGACCGGCCTGAGCTGATTCACGCATCACGTCGCCTAATGAGCCGGTTAGCGTGATGCGGCCTGAACCTTCGCTGAGGCTGACTTCGATGGGCAGGATATCGCCGCCGAAAGCGTTTACCGCAAGTCCGGTGACAACGCCTACTTCATCGTGCTCTTCAGCCGTGCCGTAGGTGAATTTTTCCGGTCCCATGATTTCTTCAATGTCGTCTACGCTGACTTCAAACGGGCCGCTTTCGCCGCTGGCAATTCGTACCGCCATTTTACGCACCATCTTGCCGATGTTGCGTTCCAACTGGCGTACACCGGCTTCTCGCGTATAGCCGCGGATCAGCTTGCTCATTGCATCAGGCTGGAAGGTCACTTCGACATTCTCAATGCCATGCGCTTCAAGCTGCTTTTTAAGCAGGTACTTGTTGGCAATAGCCACCTTCTCTTCTTCGATGTAGCCCAGCATCTGTATCGTTTCCATGCGGTCCAATAAGGGCATCGGAATCGTGCTGAGCTGGTTGGAGGTCGTGATGAAAATGACCTGGCTCAGATCGAAAGGCACTTCCAGATAATGATCGGTGAAGCTGTGATTCTGCTCCGGATCCAATACCTCCAGCAGCGCCGAGGATGGATCGCCGCGCCAGTCGGTCCCAACCTTGTCGATTTCGTCCAGAACGATGACCGGGTTGCGCGTCTTGGCATCGCGCAGCGCGCGAATGATGCGCCCGGGAATGGCGCCGATGTATGTGCGGCGATGGCCGCGAATTTCGGCCTCATCGCGCACGCCGCCAAGGCTGAGCCGCACCATTTCACGGCCGATCGCCCGGGCAACGGATGTAGCGATGCTCGTCTTGCCCACACCGGGAGGGCCATTCAGGTTAATGATAGCGCCTCTCATCTTGTTGCCGGCCAGTTTGCGCACGGCGACGTATTCGATAATGCGATCTTTGACATCGTCCAACCCGTAATGATCTTCGTCCAGGATCTCACGCACGTGATTGACGTCCAGATTGTCTTCCGTTTCCTTATTCCAGGGCAGCTCTATCAGCCACTCCAGATAGGTACGGATCACGCTTGCTTCGGCCGACTGCGGGCCCTGGTACTCCAGGCGGCGCAACTCGCTGAGCGCACGTTCCTTCACCTCGTCGGGCATGCCTGCGTTCTCGATCTTCTGGGACAAGTCTTCGGCGGCGTTATCGCCTTCCTGGCCAAGTTCCTTCTGAATCGCGCGCATCTGCTCACGAAGCAGGAAATCACGCTGTGCTTTGTCCGCGCCTTCCTTGGCGTCCTGCTGGATCTTGTTGCGAATCTCCGTGATCCGCAGTTCCTGCTCTAAGTAATCAAGGATGATCTGCAGCCTTATGTCACCGGAAAGGGTGGTAAGCAGTTCGAGCTCGGTGTCGAACGGCAGGTTCAGAATGCCCGCGATATAGTCGGCCAGCGCGCCATTGGTTGTCTGACTGCGCGCGTTGGTGACGACATGCTGATTGGCTTCACCGAGTGCGTCCGCATACTGTTCCAGGTAGGCAATAGCCTCGATCATCAGTTCCTGATTAGTTGTGTCCGATGACTCTTCAAGCTCCAGGTAAGTGCCGCGCAAGTAGGGCTCTTTGTGTGTGAGCCCTTCAAAGGCAACGCGGCGGTGCAGCTCTACCAGCATTTGAACGCCCACATGCGGCGTGCGGATCAGGTCACGTATGGTTGCCAACACACCTACCGTCGCAAGGTCCGCATCCTCCGGGTTTTCTACGTCAGTTCTATACTGTACCAGGATGAGCAGTTCGCCGTTCCCTTCCAGCGCCGCTTGAGCAGCGGCAAGCGAGCGTCGACGGCCGACCGAAATCGTGGTCGTAATTCCCGGGAATACAGCCCCTCCACGAAGGGGTACCACAGGTATAGAAAGATGTTCAATATTGTCTGTCATAATTATTTTGCTCCTGACCAGGATTCATAACTTTTGGTAAGCCGGTTTCTTGCAAGAATCAGGTTGAGACCGTAACAGCGGTATCAAATTTCCCAGCCTCCAGTTGTGGACCTGGTTAGTCCAGGTTTGTATTGTAGGACTAAACAATTAACAACGTAACAGCGGTACGTCAGAATTGTGTAAGAAACTGGTTCATATGCCTTCTGAGGCGCACTTTGTGCAATTCAGGTAAACTTACCCAGAATTACTGTTAGCTGCCTGTTCGGTGGGTGATGGAGCTGTTTGCTGACCTTGCACGTTTTGGCGGTCGTTTTCTTTGCTGGACTCTGAGACAGACTCTTTCGCGGCGGCATATCGTCTTTCTGGCTATCTTCCTGCTGCTAGACGGACATTTTCCTGGTACTGCTAAGATGGCCGCCTTGCAAGGCGAGCTGCCAGGCGCCATTTTGATTACGGAATTTCAATTTGATCCGCCCGGCCTGGATAAAGAACGAGAATGGATTGAACTGGCCAATCTCGGCGACGAGCCGCTTGAGCTGGCAGGCTACGGGCTGGGAGATGAAGAATTACCCGGCGAGGGCGAGGGCATGGTGCGTTTTCCAGCCGGCAGCGCGATCGGGGCAGGAGACGTGATCGTGGTGGCGCAAACGGCTGTTGGTTTTCGCGCGTTGTTCGGCGTTAATCCTGATTATGAGATCGTGGACAGTGATTCGGCCGTAGCGGACATGATCATTGACGCGCAGTGGGCGAGCGGGCAGATCGCGCTGGCTAACGATGGCGACGAAATCATCTTGATCGACGAGCAAGACAACCTCCTTGATTCGCTTAACTACGGGGACAGGTACGCCTATTTCACGCCGAGCATTCCACTGCCCGCTGCCGGTCAGAGTATCGAACGCTTGCCGGCAAAATGCGACACGGACAGCGCCGTTGATTGGCAACCGCAGCATTTTCCAACACCGGGCACTGTTCTATTGCAGGGGACGTGCAACGAGGCACCGGAGACAGCCGCAGCAAATACCGTAACCTATCGAGCTATCGGCGAAATCCAGGGGCCAGGGGATACGTCACCCCTGATCAATCAAATCGTGACCTTTCGCGGCATTGTGACAGGTGCAAGAGAAGACCAGAATGCCGCCGGCGTGATCTATTACACTTTGTTCGTGCAAGATTCCCCTGGACTTGAAGACTCCGACAGCGCCACATCTGACGGGATCGCCGTCTTCCTGGGCCGCCAACCGCCCACCTTTCAACCGGGTGACTTGGTCACGGTGACTGGCCAAGTGACGGAATACTTCGGATTGACTGAGATCGACGATACCGGGCTGTCGATCGTGCCTGAGGGGACTTTGCAAACGCTTCCCGCTCCTGTAGTTCTCGACATCCCACCTGACCCGGCCGCCGCGACCGACTACCTGGAGAGCTTGGAGGGTATGTTGGTAACGACCGGCGAGATGCTACCTGTCGTGGGACCTGCGCACGCCGGCTGTGGATTTGCGCTCGGGCCGACGCCTGATTCGAAACGGCCCATTCGCAGCAGCAGCCAGGAGGCGATTACTCCGCAGGTACTGGTGCTCAGCAGGTCTGATGTGGAATGCTCCGACCTGCCGTCTGTCAAAAGCGGCGATCGCGTCTCAGGCGCTGGCGGCCCGCTCACATTTCTCTTTGACCACTATAACATCGTGCAGCAGGACAATGGGCAGCTAAGCGCAGAATTCGCGCCGCTGAATAATCCGGCCGTTCTGTCCGCTGCGGCGGACGGTACGATGCGCGTGGCAACGATGAACCTGGACAATTTCCTTACACCCGCATCTGCCAGCGGCGCTGTAGAGAACGAGATAAGAAGGCGGAAACTTGCCTATTCTATCGGCCTGACGCTGGGATGTCCGGAACTTATCGGCGTGCAGGAGGTGGAAACGGAGCTGCTGATGCGAGAACTGGCCGGTGAAGCCGCCGGCTTGTGCGGCTTCACCTACGAAGTGACTCATCTGGATAGTGCAGACAGCCGGGGCATCGACGTCGCCTTGTTCAGCGACCCGCGGCGAATAAAGATAAGGTCAGCGCAGCTTCGCCAGACCTGCTCGGCGATTTCAACAGGCATTTATGACAGAACAATCCAATGCCCGGGGGAAGAAGACCCCCTGTTTTCGCGCCCGCCGCTGGAAGTTGCGCTGCTGGCGGATGGCGAGCGGCTGACGGTTATCGTGAATCACTTCAAGTCAAAACGGGAGGGCGAGGAGGAAACAACGGCTCGGCGGCTGGCGCAGGCTGCTCATGTGAACAGTCTGGTTCGCGAGCGATTGGCCGGCGATCCCCAATCGGCCGTAATTGTCCTGGGCGACTTTAATGATTATGTTCTTTCAGACGCGTGGCAGCGGTTGGTTGAAGGAGGAGTTCTCATAGACGCGACGGAGCGCGTGCCGGCCGAGGAGCGATACAGTTACATATTTGATGGAATATCCCAGCTGGTGGACGGTATTCTGGTGTCGCCCGGGCTTGCTCATCGTGTCAAAGAGGCCGCTATCGTTCATGTGAATGCGGATTATCCGGCCGCATATGCATTGGACGAGAGCCAAGCAGCCTTGCCATTCCATGCCAGCGATCACGATCCCGTGTTGGTGACATTGTCGTATCCTTCGCATAGTACAGCGGCGGGTAAGCCACCGGTCTCGGCAACGGCGGCTCCGGATAAACCAACGGCAATCGTGACGGCAAGGGCCGTCAGCACGCCCGCGGTGGCTGTACAGCCCACAGTGCAGCCAGTTAGCACAACGATTGGGCGAGAGCAGGGCCGGAGCACTGGCCAATTGTTATTCGTGACCGCGGGCGTGCTCATCGCCTCCGTGGCCGTTCTCCTGTTTGTCAGGCGCCAATTGAGTTGAACAGCATCTTCGACTCGCCAACTCATGGTCGATTGCCCTGGAATAGAGTAAACTGATTTAGAGAACTGCCCGGCTCCTGAACAGCCTGGCAGACGGCTATCTGAAAACCCTGTCCTGCTGCGAATATAACCGCGGTCTAGCTCGTCAACACAATATGGAAACGCAACCCAGCACGGCCATGCGAGAATACCTGGCCGAGATATATCGTCTGCAAGAAGATTCGCCAACAGTCAGTACAACAAGCCTCGCTGAAAGACTCAACGTCACAGCGCCGGCCGTGCCACGCATGCTCAAGCGCCTGAAGAGCGCGGGCTACGTGAAGCACGTGCCCTATCAGGGAGTCGAGCTGACAGATCTCGGTCGCGAGGAGGCTTTACGCGAACTGCGCAGACATCGTATCCTGGAAGTTTTTCTGGTCCAGGTAATGGAGTTTGGATGGCAGGAAGTGCATCAACACGCCGAAGACATGGGCAAGGGACTCAATGATATGGTTGTGGCGCGAATGGCAGAGATGACGGGCCATCCGCGGCGCTGCCCGCATGGCGAGCCGATACCGGATGAAAACCTCGATCTACCCCAAATCGAAGATACCTGCCTGTTGAATCTCACGGTTGGGCACAAGGGGCAGATAAGCCGCGTTCGTACAGATGAATCTGAGAGGCTTGCCTATTTCTCGACGCTGGGCATAACGCCGGGCACGACTTTTGAAATAGTTGGCCGCGCGCCCTTCAATGGGCCGATGCGATTGCGTATAGGGCGTGATGAGGTCGTGTTAGGGGTTGAGCTTGTGAAATCTCTTTGGGTTACGTGAAGCAGCGAGCAGTCTGCCAGGAAGAATTCACCTACTGCGCTGGCAGCGGGGCGTCCGAAATAAGGCGCCACCATGCCTGCCACGGCCGCGCATCGTAAGCCGGGTCAGGGGTTGCGGTGGGCACGGGCGTGGCCACTGCGGTCGCATTGATTAACAAAGGAACAATCTTTTTTTCTCCGGGCATAAGCTGGCCGGCTTCATTGCGTGCATAAGCGGCGACATAAGCATCACTGTTGACATATTCGCGCGTCATCATGAGCTCCACCTGGCGGGTCGTTTCCAGATTAACTCTTTCTTCCATGACCTGTTCTGTATGCTCAATCTCGGCGCCGGCCTGTGCCCGGCGGTTGAGATCGAAGCCAACGTAGATCGCAAAGACGATGCCGGCCAGGACCAGGATTTGCGGCAGCGAAAGCAGCGGCCGCTGGCGCGCTCGCTTGCGGCTTGTTACGCGGCTTTTCTCTTGTTCTGACGATTTCTCTGACATGGCTAGCAAATCTTAGCTGCGAATAGTAAACAATGCAACAGCAACTTGACATATTCTCACGCGCTTGTCCCAAATGTTAGCGCTAGGTAGAATTCGTTAATGGACTTTCCCGCGCTTATCGATTATCTTGTTGTCGGCCATATTTGCCGTGATCTCGCCGCCGGTGGAACCACTATCGGGGGAACGGCCGCCTATTCCGCGGCAACGGCGAAGACGTTGGGCTGCCGTACGGCCGTGCTCACCAGCTATGCTGGCGATGACAGCATACAGCACAGCCTGCCGGACATCACAATTCATAACCTGGGCTCGGAAGTAACCACTACATTTGAGAATATTTATACGGCGAACGGCCGTTTACAGACGATCCATGCGGTGGCCGGCGATATTGGCGTTGACGACGTCCCGCCACACATGCAGCGGGCGAAAATCGCTCATATCGGGCCGGTCGCCGACGAAGTTGATCCGCGGATTATCAGCCTGTTTAGCAACAGTATTGTTGGCCTGACCCCGCAAGGCTGGATGCGTCACTGGGGTGAGGACGGCGTGATAAACGCCCAACCGTGGGATCAGGCGGCTGATTATCTGCCTCTGGCCGCGGCCACGTTCATCAGTGATGAAGATCTCGTAACGCCGAATATGCTTAACGAATTCCGGCGCTATTCCAAAGTATTGGTCATGACGCAGGGACCGGCCGGCAGCATCGTCTATTTTGGCGATGAAGCACGCAGCTTCCCCGCACCCAGGGTCAACGCTGTCGACCTGACTGGAGCCGGGGACATTTATGCGACTGCATTTCTGGTTCGTCTGTACCAGACCGGTGGAGACCCCTGGGAAGCCGGCCGTTTTGGCAATGAAATTGCGGCGCGATCGGTGACTGCGACCGGTCTGTCAAACAAAATGCAAGCTATACAAGGTTATATGTCTCACAAAGGTTGACGGCTGCTCATTCTGCGCTGGTTTGATGTGCTAAAGTTTGTGGAAATTGATACCCAACGATGAAGATATACGCCATCGCAAATCAAAAAGGCGGCGTCGGCAAAACCACGTCAGTCATCAATCTCGCCGCGATGTTAGACGGACACGGCTTAAAGACGTTGATCGTTGATATTGATCCGCAGGCTAATGCGACTTCCAGCCTGGGCATAAACAAACTTGATGTAGATTTGTCCACCTACAATTTGCTCTTGGAGCAGGTAGATCTCGACCAGATAATGCTGCGCAGCGAACCCTATGGGGTAGATATACTGCCGTCGAATCCTGCTCTGGCCGGCGCTGAAGTGGAGCTTGTCACGGCAATCGGCCGGGAATATCGTTTACAGAACGCTTTACAGAAACTGGATAGCAGTTATGATTACGTCTTGATCGACTGCCCGCCCAGCCTGGGCCTGTTGACGATCAATGCGCTTGCTGCCGCCAATGACGGGATTCTGATACCCGTACAGTGCGAATACCTGGCTCTTGAGGGCCTGACACAACTCCTGCAAACAGTTGATCTCGTCCGCCGTTTCTTAAATGCTGAGTTGGTTATCAGGGGGCTGATCATGACCATGTATGACAGCCGGACCAATCTGAGCAGGCAGGTGGTTACAGAAGTGCGCACACATTTTAAGGAGGCTGTTTTTCGAACGATTATTCCGCGCAGTGTGCGCTTAAGTGAAGCACCCAGTCACGGACTGCCGGTAAGCATCTACGCCCCAAACTCCTCGGGAGCCGTAGCTTACCGTCTGCTGGCAGCCGAACTGTTGAACGGCGACCGGTCGCCGGGGAAAATATTATGACAAAGAAGTCTGGTTTAGGTCGTGGGCTAGAAGCCCTTTTTCCATCGGAGCCTGTTGAAATTCAATCACCGGGGATGGTCCAGGCGGCCATTGCTGATATCTCGCCAAATCCACACCAGCCGCGCTCAAACTGGAACGAACAGGAGCTTTCCGATCTGGCAGCATCTATCCGCGAGCATGGGCTGATCCAGCCGCTCATTGTCACAAAATCGCCGTCCGGATATACGTTGATTGCCGGCGAAAGACGCTGGCGAGCTGCAAAGATGGCGGGGCTGGAGAACGTGCCCGTTATCGTCAAAGAGACAACGCCGCAAGAGATGCTGGAACTGGCGCTCATTGAGAATATTCAGCGCGAGGACCTGAACGCAATTGAGGAGGCGCTTGCCTATCGCCAGTTGATGGATGAATTCGACATGACCCAGGAGGCGGTTGCCGATCGCGTGGGTAAGGCGCGTTCGACGATTACCAATCTTGTCCGGCTTCTGAATCTGCCTGAGGAGGTGCAGCAGGCGGTGCTGGACAACCAGATAAGCGGGACTCATGCGCGAGAGCTGCTCAGGCTGCCTACGGCGGAATTGCAGATCAAGGCCAAGGATCAAATGATCCGCCGCAGTCTCAACCGCCGCGCCGCAGCAAAGCTGGTCGATGATATTCTGGCCGTGGAGAAAACGCCCATCCCGCCGAAGGAACCGCTTTCGCCGGAAATGCTGGCGCTGCAAGAGAAGTTTGTGCAGTCCCTGGGCACGCGGGTCAGCATTGAACAATTGAGCAAGGGCGGCAAGGTTGTCATCTACTACTATTCCGATGAGGAGCTCCAGGCCATCTATGACTCCATTGTCGACGATGCCTGATTAGTTCTGTCGTTATTCTTGCGAGCCTTCGATTGAATACTCCTGTACTATCACACTATCAGGCCAAAGAAATGATTGACGCGCGCGCAGCTGGAAATGAGAGCGCCGACGTGTCTCTCGATTTGGAGCGCAGTAAGTCAAAAATAATCCTGGACGATGCGCATGTGGTCCTGCCGGACGGCCAGCGTTTACAATGGCGGAAGTTGCAGGAAATCCAGGAGAATGAGCTGGCGTGCTTTGCCATTCTTGAGGGGGAGTTAGAACGTATTCAAGCCTATTCAGAAACCTTCAGCCGCTATTACAGCCTGATGCCGACCGAGTCGGCGCCGACGATGCTCATCTCCGGTATCCCTATGCATCGTATCAAGGATACGAACCCCTATAAGGATACTCTGAGCAAGATTAAGGCGGTAGCACCGCTTGGCGGTTCGCTGTTGGATACAACAATGGGTCTGGGTTATACGGCCGTTGAAGCATCGCGTACGGCCGATCATGTCACAACAATAGAACTTGATCCCGCAGTGGTGGATATCTGCCGCAGCAATCCCTGGTCGCAGGAATTGTTTGACAATCCAAAGATCACGCGCCTGGTAGGCGACGCCTGCGATCTGATTCTTGATCTCGAAGATCAATCGTTCACGCGTGTGATCCACGATCCGCCGATGTTCAGCCTGGCCGGCGACCTTTATTCCGCCGATTTTTACCGCCAACTTTACCGGATACTGCGTCCATCCGGCCGTCTTTTCCATTATATCGGCGACCCCAAGAGCCGTTCAGGACGCAACGTGACGCGCGGCGTGGTCCGCCGGCTGCAGGAAAGCGGCTTCAAAAGAGTGAAGCCGTACCCACAAGCCTTTGGCGTTGTCGCCTATAAATAAGGCAAGATCCTTTATTGGAGAGTTCAATGACGATATTGCTCCTTTCGAATGGAAAGATATATACGATGGATGCGGATCAACCGACCGCCAGTGCTGTGGCGCTGGGCGACGGCCGCATCATGGCGGTTGGTGGCAGCGAACTGGCAGCCGAATTTGACGGTCCCGGCGTTGAACGCGTGGACCTTGAAGGGCGCTGCGTGATTCCCGGTCTGGTCGATTCACACGTTCATTTCCGCAACTTCAGCCTGGCCCGTCGCAGGGTTGACCTCGATAACGCCGTCTCTTTGGATGAGGTATTGGAACGCATCGCCGCATATGCCGCTGATGCCAGGCACGTCGAGCGCAGCGGCTGGCTGCGTGGACGCGGTTGGGCTCAGGGCAACTGGAGCAGTACACAATTTCCCACAGCGGCCGATCTTGACCGGGTCGTGGGACGGATACCGGCGTGCATGACGCACAAGAGCGGGCATGCGGTTTGGGTAAACAGTGAGGCCTTACGCCTGGCCGGTATCAGGACTGATACGCCCAACCCGCCTGGCGGGGAAATCCAGCGCGACGAAAAGGGAATGCCGACCGGGATCTTGTTGGAAGACGCGATGGGGCTGGTTACTGATCTCATATCGCCTGCAGCAAGAGAAGAAGTGGTTGACGCGATGCGCGATGCGCAGCAATACTGCTGGGAGGTGGGGCTGACTGGGATTCATGACTTTGACGGACGTTCCTGCTTCCTGGCTCTGCAAGAGCTGCATCGAAATGATGAGCTGCATTTCCGCGTCGTCAAGAATATCCCGGTCGTGCATCTCCAAGAGGCGGTTGGCGTTGGCCTGCAGAGTGGATTCGGCGATGATTGGCTGCGAATCGGGGGCATTAAGATATTTGCCGATG
>JBJYWZ010000503.1:0-12269 GCA_046259725.1 Promineifilaceae bacterium (SeqCode)
CGTTGTTTTCGTGAGACAATGGTGCGCCGAAATTGACGTAGAGATAGCTGCCCTTGTCGCCGATATTGAGATCCATCAGCGTGCCTTCATAGCGATCGACGATTGACTGCACGGCGCGGATGGTCTCATCCAGCTTTTCGCCGGCGGCTTCATCCTCATCGTAATCGATGCCGCAGAAGCGCATGAACACGGCCACGGTCGGCCGTATCTCGGCCAGAAACTCGCCCAGACCGCGATTCAGACGCCTGTAGACGGGTTTTAACAGCCAGGTAGAGACGTCGTCCTCGTTGAAACTCGCGGCGTCGGGTACGGAGAACTGCGGCGGCTGCGGCAAAGACAGGAGAGCCGAGACGACGCAAAAGCGACGGCCGTCTTCCGCGACCCTCGTTTCCTTGATCTCGACTTGATCGCCAAGCGCCGCGACCGCGCAGGGAGCCAGGATGACCTCGCCGCGCGTGGCCTCATGCTCGGCCGCAGCCAGGCGTTCCAGCGTCGCTCCGGCCACGGTATCAATGACGCGGCTCTTCGGGTCGCCGACCAGGAAGCGGCGGGCCGGACCGACGGCGACGGCCGCTTTCATGCTCAGCTCAACCGTGCTGCCCGCCGGCGTCTGCACCGCTGAAAAAGCCTGCATCGCCTCCTGCATGGCCAGCGCGCAGGCTGCACCGCGCTGCCCGTCGTCGCCGTCAAACCAGCAGGTGACGGCATCGCCGGCAAAAGCGATCGCGCTGCCCCCCCAATGATGCAGTTCCTCTATCAGCGCGTCGTAAACCTCGTTCAGGTAGCCGGTCAGTTCTTCCGCGCCGCGCTGCGGGCCCAGTTCGTTGACGAGCGCCTCGGTCAGGGGGGTGAAGCCGGATACATCTGCGAACAGCGCCGATCCGCTCGTGCGGTCGGGCAGGGTCAGGCCCTGCGCCATGGCGCGGCGGCGGTCCATGGGGATATATGCCAGCAGACTCTCGTTCATAATGCCTGGATAGATACCACAATAGTGGCCAAAAAGATCATCACGATATGAAAAACCTGATCGAGCCACATTTCAATGTCCGCGAACATCGGCGTTGAATAGGGCATATGTTTAATGTGCTCGACCCACCAGGCGACCGGCCTGCGTGTATCGATGAGCAGATGTGAAATACCCACGCTCAGGGCCAGCCACCAGGGAAAAACGAACAGCAGACCGAGCGTATGCAGGCCGCTGTGGACATAGGCCGCCGGATGCCTCAGGTTGGTCTTGTTGAGGGCCATCCACTCCGTTTGCAGGGGTAAGTCCACGAACATGTGAATGAAAAGCGCCCAGGCGAGCACGTCAACTTCCAGAGGAAGGATGCTACTAATATTGGGCATCGTTTAGAAATTTACTCATCTGATTTCCAAGAGATGGGCTGCCTGGCGGTGAAGGGCTTCGGGACCGCATAGTGTGGCTATGCAGATTTGGTGGCGCAGCGACCATATCGTACTATTTTACCTCAGCTGAGCGCGCAATGCAGGAAATTCAATAACCGTTTATACCATTGCGCGCTGAGAAAATTACCTGTCGAGCAGCGTGCAGTGCCGCCCGAGCTAATTACCTGCGGCCGCTCGCTAAGCGTCCTTATCTTTGTTGATTTCTTCATTGTACTGGTCTCGCTTAACAAAATAATATATTGGCGCCAGTATCAGGGCCAGGATGAACAATCCCGTCAGGACTAGTATGATGTCGATTAACATTTGTTCCTCCGCAGACAACCGTTTCTCTTTCGTTAAGGATAATTGTAACGTATTCTGGTGCCCTGTTAATTGGAAAGCTAAAGAATTGTCCCGGAGACGTTTCTATTTTCTTGCAAGGTATTACATGGGCCGTTTATGGCACGGATAACTCAGGCGTCTTTTCCTGAAAACGGCCGTAGTCTGCGGCGGCCTCTTCCAGCCCGGCTCGATCCTTTGCGTTAAGGTCAATAAAGGGCTCGATCTCAATCTTGACGATATCCTTCTTGAAGGTCCGCTTCCACAGGCCAATGACCCGCCCGCGCCGCACCAGGGTAGGGCTGAACATGGCATTGGTTCTGGACCACGCATCATGATGCTCGGCGCGGATTGAGGCGCTGCGATCGCGGTAGGCCACGAGGAATTCATCAAACCCTGGCAGGAGCATCACCTCGGGCGCCGGCACGCGCGTCTGCGCCGGCGAATCTCCCTGCCAATAAGTACGCCCATCAATCATCGTTTCTGACAGAGCAGCGCCGGCCGCTTCTATGGCGGTTCTGGCATCGCCGGCGGTCAGACCCGACCACCAGATAAAATCCTCCAGCATCGCCGGGCCGCGGCTCGTGAAGTATCGCGTGGCCAGTTCAGCCAGAGCTTCATCGCGGCCTGTCAGGCGATCGGGTTCATCCGCCGGGGGAAGCTTGTGGAAAAGGGGCTTATTCTTAGGAGCGGTCCCCTGGCAAATGAGGCGCTCCAGCACGGCCCGCTGCAGCATATAAACAAGCCGCTGCCCTTTCGTGGAGATGCCCGCGTTCTCCAGTATCTCGCGCAGGGCATCGCGGTTAAGCCGCTCGCCGTTTTCCAGTGCGGCGGCAAGCAGTTCACTGCTTCTTATCAGCGTGGCTTCATCCAGTTCGAGCTGCCTGTAGCGGCGCGTATTTCTATTGATGACACGCGGCGCCAGCAGCCGCAGCAGCCAGTGGACATCTTCGGCGGCGACGAAGTGCAGCGTGCCGCGCATCGCCCATATGCGCAGCAGACGGCCGCCGGCGATGGCCTGCTCCACGGTCCTGTCGCTGCTGCCGGGCAGGCGCAAACCAATCGACCATTTTGCTCCGCCGTAATCCTGGCCCTGGATGGCGCCCAGCCAGGCCACAACCTCGCCGGGGCGCCTGAAGGCCTGCGAATAGAAACGCTGATTTACCAACCGCTGCTCGGCGATGGGGGTGTTTTTGGACATAGTTCGATGGCGGGCAATAGCAGGGACTGATTGGAGCCCCAGATATAGAATGATCAGTTATATAGAGGGATAGCTGTTTTCTAGGGCAGGCCGGCGCCGGGGACTGTGACCTCGACCATTTCAATACGGCCGCTCAGGCCTTTGCTTTCCTCATAGCTCGACGTGCAAACGAAGAGCGTTTTGCCTTCCGGTCCGCCCAGCATGACCGCGAAGGCCTGGTTTTCCACTTCCACGCGGTCCGTGATCTCGCCGCCCTCGCGCAGGCGGAATACACCGCCCGGACTGCCAGGAGAGGCCATCCACAGCGCACCCTCTGCGTCGAGGCAGATGCCGTCGGGAATCACGCGATCCTGATCCACGACCAGGCCGAGCCTGTCGAATTCGGCCCAGATGCGGCGTTCGACGAGGAACCCTTCCAGCGTGATCGTGAAAGCCGTCAGGCGCGCCGCCGAAGATTCGGCCACGATGAGGGTTGAATCATCAGACGTGATCGCCATGCCGCTGGGAAAGGCGAGGCCGTGGGCGATGGCCCCGGCTTCGCCGTTGGGTGTGACCATAATAATTTCGGCAAATCGCGGATCGGCCTGCGGATCGCTGATGTCATAGCCGAAATTGCCCACATAGGCGTTGCCCTGGCGGTCGACAACCATGTCGTTCAGGGTGTAGGTGGCCAGATGGTTGAGATCGGCGTGGACTACCAGGCCTGTATG
The DNA here is from genome assembly GCA_046259725.1 of Promineifilaceae bacterium (SeqCode). GTDB lineage: Bacteria > Chloroflexota > Anaerolineae > Promineifilales > Promineifilaceae > JAACFF01. Next base: position 3,637 of record JBJYWZ010000503.1, read on the forward strand.
GTCCAGGCGCAGGACGCGCTGCTCTTTCATGGAAACGACGAGCAAACGGCCGTCCGGCAGCCATCCAATTCCCGCCGGCGTGCCGGGTACTTCGGCGACGGAGCCGGGATCGCCGTTCATATCGACCGTAATAACGTGGTTGTAATGCTGGTCTGAGAAGTAGAGCCGGCCGTCCCGCCAGCGCGGACAATCGGGGAAGCCCAGCCCATCCAGCAGTACTTCAGTTTTGTAGTCCATTGAGCCCCATCCTATCCGGCCGATGGCGCACGCTGTCGCCATAGTCCGGCTCGCCGCAGCGTAAAGCCGTCACCTTCTAGTGTATCGCTTTTCGTCTGTATTGCGTAACATTATACGAGCCAGTAACGGCCGTGATCAAATTATCGTTGATGCGATGGGGGTATGCAAAAGAAAACCTCGGAGGTCCTTTTCTAGGGTTACCGCTGCTTATGAGCGTAGAGACCTCCGAGGTTTTTGCTGTTATTGGGCGACGAAGTTCAGGACGCCGCCGGTACCGTCGGCCAGGACGTACAGCAGGCGCGCGCCGGTGACGACGCTGCCGCCGGCATCATCCTGCTGCCACTGGTAGCCGGAGGTGCCTTGCAGTGCGGCCAGGTAAGCCTGCTCCTGCTCCATCACGCCGGCCGGTTCAGCGCATGACTGCTGAGTCACGGCGACCGGGCCAATCGTGAAATAATCCTCAACGGGCGTAACCTGTCCCGTGTAATCATTGCAGCCGGCGCTGCCGCTCACTGTTTCCGTGCTGAAAACGGCCGTAATGGACGTGCCTTCAATGAGGGACTGTTCGGCCCCTTGTGGGCCGTAAGACACGAGATTAAAGGTCAGGCCCAGGGCGGGAGACACCGGCGATTCGGCGTCTGGCGTGGCCTGCGGCGTTGCCGCAGGAGTCCCTTCGGGCGTCGCCGTTGGTGCTGCCGGAGCGGGCGCTGCTCCCGTCGAGAACTGCATCGTGCCGCCGTCCGCGGCCAGGTCAATAAAAAGATCGCCGCTATCAAAGAAGTACACGGCGGCATTACCCAGAGCGGCCAGATACTGCTGATCGCGCGAGTCTTCGGCGCAGGCGGCCAGCGTCGACGGGCCCAGGGTGATGCTGATGCTGCTGCCGTCGCTCGTGTACGTAGCCGCGACCTGGTTGCAGTCAGCCTTGATCGAGGCGCTGCCATCGGCGTTGAAGAGGATGGTATAGCGCGTGGGATCATTGATGGTCGTGGTCCCCGCGGCCGGATCCGTCAACGATACCCACTGCCAGTTGACGCCCGTCAGCGAGGGTTCAACCGGCTGAGCTTCTGACGCCTCAAGCACGGGGACATCGGCCACGTTGACCGCGTCTACCCAGGCCGACGACACCCAGCCGACCTCATCCTCGGCCAGGAAGACGGGGACCGTAATCGCCCACCACTGGCCGTCTTCACTCTTGCCCACGATATTGACGGTGGATCCGTTGGCGGCGACGTCGATATCGGGAAATTCCGTGCCCGGGCCGCTGCGTACGAAGACACCGTCCGGCGCCGTAATCGTCCCGGAGGGACCATCCCCGGCCGGCGCGGCAGGAGCCGGCGTGGCTGTGGCTTCCGCCTCGCCTTCCGGCGTCGCTTGCGGTTCGGCCGTGGCCTGTTCCTCTTCCCCGGCTTCCTGCGGCAGCGGGAAGGTCAGGGAAGCGGCCATCGAATCCAGCAGCGATAGGTCGGGTGACCAATCGGCCGGGGTGAGTGCGTTAAGCGTATCGATCGTTTCCTGCTTATAGGCCGGATAAGTGTCGGGATTGGTGGCCGCGGCCGTCTGTGCCTCGGTCGCGTCCGCCTCGGTGTCGGGCAGGGCCGCGGTTGACACCGGCCAATACATCGAGACATAGAAGGTCTGGTCGGTGCTCAATCCCTGGTAATAGTAACCTGTTGTCTCGTTGGTCCAGACGCCGATTGATTGTCTGGAGGGCGAATCGGATACATAGCGCACGCCGTCGCCGACGCCGAAGTTGAGGTCGGCAAACTGCGCCCAGCGATCCATCAGGCTGTTAGGCGGCGGCAGCAGGGGCATCGGGCTGTCCGGAAGGGTGCTGCGTCCAGCGGCCGTGGAAATGAGCTGTCCCAGGCGAATGACCTGGTCAGCCACACTCTGGTTGCCGGCTGCCTGGTAGAGATTCACATAGGCTTCTGTGGGGAAGATATAGATACGCTGCAAGTTGTCGGCGATCGCCTCATCCGGCGTGGCGCCGTCAAACGTCAACAGAATATAGGGCGGATAGCCCTGCGCGCCGGGTCCCTGAGACAAGGGGCTCGCGGGCATAATCGTCCAATCGTAGGACGTGGCCAGGCCGTTCAGATCGAGCTGGATGGCATCGGCGGGAATACTTTCCACTTCCGCCTGGCCCGGTTCGGGAGCATCCGCGCTGCGGTAAATGTCCAGCGGACCGTTGTTGACTCCGTACAAGACCAGGGTCTGGTTGTCGTCTCTTAACTCGTAATCCTGTACGCCGCCGCCGAAGATGGTCATCATAGCCACGTCATAAGAGCCTTCGGGGCAGGCGGCGCGCGTTGTGGCGCCTATTTCCATCAGAATGACGCCGGCGGATGGCGTGGCATAGGCGCCGGAGCCGGTATTGCAGTCCAGCGTGGCATTGAAGGTGCCGTCCTCGTTGAAATAGAGCGTGTAATTTTCGGGACTGCTGACCATGATTTCGGGCATATCCGTGCCGTTGGGATCACGGCTTATCCATTCCCAGGTTATGTTGACCAGGCCGGGATCGACGACGTGATCCATGTCCGCGACTGTCATGCCTGCGTCGGCGGGCGCCTGTGTCGGCTCAGCGACGGCCGTTTCGTCAGCCGGCGCCTCCGTGGGCGCCTCAGTGGGCACGATTTCGGCCGTCGGCGGGGCTTCCGTGGCCGCGGCCACATCCTCGGCCGGGGCTTCCGCCTGCGGTGTCGCCTCCTCCTGCCCGGCGCACGCGGCCAGGGCCAGGATCAGGATCAATATCAGGAAAACAATTCGTTTGTTCACAAGTTTCCTCCATGAGCGGCGCATTCAAAAAGCGCACTCGTTTCGCGTAGTACGGCGACCTGTGTCTATCGTGACGCCGCCGTATGCGATGTCGCAGGGCAAAATTGTCTCTGCGAAGGCGAACTATAGCAGACCTGCGCCGCTCCTCCGACACGAATGGGCGATGGCTCAGTAACGATTAAGGGATAGTTGTGAGTGGCCAGCTGCCAGTTGCCAGTGACCAGGCGTGAGTTATTCAGGACGGGTCACGGTCAGTTCACTGGTTACTGTTCGCTGAACCGTGGCAGTTCTTATACTTCTTCCCGCTCCCGCAGGGGCAGGGATCATTACGGCCGGCTCCGGCGAACCGGTCCTGCGGCTCGCTGCCCTGGTAGAGCTGCATGATTTCGTCGGCGTAACGGCCGCTGCGAATCAGGTTGGCCATGACGCGCATCGGCCGGTCGACATGATTGAAGAATAGCTTGTATCCCGCGCAGAGGTAGTTGAGCCCTTCTTCACCCCCCGGTGTCTTAATGAAGCGATTGCGCGGGCAGCCGCCGTTGCAGGCGAACCTGACTTCGCAGTCAAGGCAGTATTGCGGCAGCGTATCCAGCTTATCACGGCCGAATTTGCGCTGCCGGTCGGAAGCGACCAGTTCGATCATGTGCGTTTCGGCGATATTGCCCAGCAAGTAATCCGGCTCCACGTAATGATCGCAGCTGTAGAGGTCGCCGTTGTGCTCCAGGGCCAGGGCGTTGCCGCAGGTGGGGGCGAAAATGCACAGGCTGTACTGGCCCACGTAGGAGCCCAGCGTGGTATCGAAAATCTGCACGAAGACAGTGCCTACGTCCTGGCGCACCCATTCATCGAAGACGGCGTTCAAAAAACGGCCGTATTGTTCGGGATTCACCGAGCGCCCGGTGACCTTATCCCCGTGCTGCGTGTACAACGGCCGTTCGCCGCCCGCGCGCTCGCTCCAGCCGATATTGGCCAGGGGGATCATGGCCGCGTCCACGCGCTCGATGATGGGGATAAACTGGATAAACTCCGCGCCCAGCTCATCGCGGAAGAATCGGTACACCTCCACGGGGTGCTCCTGGTTGGCGGCATGCACCGTACAAAGAATGTTGAAGTCGACTTCGTGTGCTTTCAGCACCTTCAAGCCGCGCATCACCTGGTCGAAGCTGCCCGCGCCTCCTTTATTCACGCGGTAGGTGTCATGCATCTCTTTCGGGCCGTCGACGCTCAGGCCGATCAGAAAATTATTTTCCGCGAAAAAAGCGGCCCATTCGTCATCCAGCTTCGTGCCGTTCGTCTGCATCGTGTGCAGCAGGCGCTGGCCCGGCCGTCTGTACTTCTCGGCGATGGCCACCGTCTCCTTGAAGAAATCCAGCCCCATCAGGGTCGGCTCGCCGCCCTGCCAGGCGATCGTCACTTCGGGCACGCGCGGCTGCGATTCGATCAACTGCCGGATGTACTGTTCCATCAGACCGTCCGTCATACGGAACTTGCTGCCCGGGTAGAGGATGTCTTTGGAGAGGAAGAAACAGTATTTGCAGTCCAGATTGCAGATGGCGCCCGTCGGTTTGCCCAGCACATGATACGACGGCGGCGCGTTTCTGGGCATGGTCAGAACGGGTGTTTGAATTTTCGTTGTTGACTGCAGATCGTCCATAAGGTTCCTGTGAGTCTGGTCTTGTTCCAGAAGGCAATTCTACCACACCATCGCGCCGCCGGTTCATTTAACAAATCTTGCTGTTATTGGTCCATGTCGCTTGTTGCCAATCGGCCGTAAAGAGGTTACAAAAGGCCGGCAGCGGTGGAGTTTATTGGCGACCGGACGACCGCGGCCAATAACCTGCATCTCAAACGAAAATACGCCTATGCCCAGAATGATGATCGCCCTCATGTCGCCGCCGGAAGCCTCGCCCGCTTTCAGCCATCTTCCGCCTGTCTACCGCTTTTCCGAGGAGGCACGCGACCGCGGCTATGAAATCATCTGGACGTGCAGCAAGGACATGGCCTCGCGAGTGGCCCAGGACTATCCACAGGACACTTTTCGAACCTACCCCAACCCGACGTTTCTGGGCACACCGCGCCTGGTGCAGCCCCTTTTCCGCCGCATTCTCTCCGCCGATATTCCCCAACGCATGCTGCCCCGCTCAACGGATGAGCGCAACCACGAATGGCTGTTCGACAGCTACGCAGCTGTCGGCTTCGACGAAGAACAGTTCTTCATGCCCGCCGTGGAGACGGCCTTGAAGGCCATGATTGAGTTCGAGCCGGACGCCATGTTCACCTATGGCTGCCCCGTCGGCCTGACCGCCGCGCACATTGCCGGCGTGCCTGCGGTCACCTTCGACAACCTGATGCGCCTGCGCAACGAAGGCGGCGACAGCTATCGCAGCATGAATGAGACCGTGCAGAGGGCCATGGAAGTCTACGCGCCCCCGGATGTAGAACGCATTCCCCTGGAAGACATCATTCGCAATGACGGCCAGTTCCGCATCTTGAGCACCATCCAACACCTGGGGCGCAAACCTTATTCGGATAACGAGGTCTTTGTCGGCGGCTTCGAACCGCCGCGGGTTAGTTTGCCCGGCGCCACAGAATACAATCCTCCGGAAATCGATAGCGAAAGCCGTACGGTTTACGGCTACTTCGGCTCCGGCTCTATCTCCTTTCGCCTGGTGCGCAAGATTCTACCTGAGGTGTTTGACGAGGTGAACTACCTCTGCGGGACGCCCTACGACTGCTATGTGTCCTCGCAGTTCGTCGAGAAACCGTTCAGCGCCGGATCGGTGCACTTTGCTCCCTATTTCGATGCCTCGCAAATTGTGCCGATGTCGACCTATGTCTTCTCACATGGCGGTATCAATTCAGTCATGCAGGCGCTGAGCCATGGCGTGCCCCTGATCATGGTTCCCGGGTCGATTCTCGAGCGGCGGCATAACGCGCACGAAGTAACGGCCGTTTACTGCGGCATCGAAGTGGAAATAGAAGACTTCACCGTACCCCACCTGTCCAGCCTGCTCCTCGACCACACGCAGGAACTGGAACTGCGCCGTAACGCACAGCGCCAGCAGGGGTTGATTGAACAGGCCGGGGGCATTAGGAAAGCCTTCGAAGAGATGGAGCGGCGCTGGCTGGCGCCCTACAGCAAGGATCGCTTGCCGGCCATCGCGCGCCGGCTGCTGAGCGCTTGATCGCCGCGTTCCAGCCAGCTCCGTGGACTGTTCAACAGCTCGCGGTAGATGCTGGCCACCCCGCCGAATACCGCGGCATCGCGCCCATGGCTGGCGAGCACAATCTCCGCCTGGTCACGTGTCCAGTCCCATGCCCGCCGGTTGACGGTGGCGCGAATGGCCGGAAGCACAAATTCATGGGCCAGGCTGAGCGGGCCGCCGAAGACCACGCGCTGCGGGTTGAGCACATTCACCAGGCCGGCCATGCCGATGCCCAGCCAGTCGGCCGTTTCGTGCAGCGCCTGCAGGGCTGCTTCATCGCCGCGCTGCGCGGCCTGTACAACCAGGGAAATATCCAGTTTGTCGAGATCGCCGCCGCTGGCCTCAAGCAGCCATGTACTGCAGCCGGCCGAAACTTGCTCTTCGATGCGCCGGCAGAGGGCGCGCAGGCCCGCTTCCGTTTCCCAGCAGCCGTGGTTACCGCAGTTGCAGGGCAGGCCGTCGCGCACGACGGTCATATGCCCGACCTCGCCGGCAAAGCCCGTGGCGCCTTCCACCAGACGGCCGTTGCTGATGATGCCTCCGCCGATGCCGATGCCCGCACTGACGTAAAGCATAAAATCGCTGTCCCGGCCGGCGCCGAAAAAGAGTTCGCCCAGCGCCGCCTGGTTGGCCTCATTCATCACGTAGACCGGCGTGTCGATCTGCGCCTGCACGAGATCGCGCAGCGGGACATCGCGCCAGTCGAGATTGGGCGCGAACAGCAGCCGGCCGCTGCTCACGTCCACCAGGCCGGGAACGCCGATGCCGATGCCGAAGAGATCGTGCCCGCTCTTGCGCACCTGCTGCTCGCTCTCCGCCAGCAGAAAGAGAAAACGATCCAGGACGGCCTGCTGGTTTTTGAGCATACCGCTGCTTTCAAAGCGCCGCGAGACGATTTCCACGGCGAAGTTGGTGATGATGATGGAGATGAAATCGACGTTGATTTCCGCACCGATGAAATAACCCGCATCGGGATCAGGCGCGAGATTGATGCCCGGACGGCCGACTTCTGCCAGTTCGCTGTTGACGCCCAGCTCCTTTACCCAGCCGTGCTCCAGCAGTGTGCGCACGATGCTGGAAACGGTGGCCTTGTTCAGGCCGGTCCGCGAGGCCAGTTCCGCACGAGAGATGGGAGCGTCGGAGCGAAGAACATCCAGGATAAGCGCCAGGTTCATATCACGCATTGTCGCGTGATCAACTGAGTTTCGTGCCATAGCCGCCGCTATTTTGTTTAGATACTATTCCAATTATCTCCGAGTCTATGCCCGACCGCCAGACATGTCAAGCAGATCGCCCATCCGCAGGACATTGGGGCCCAGACTTTTCCCTGAAACTGCCGAATCAACAGTAAAATGAGGAGGTGCGGCGCTGCGCGGATGTGACTTATTTGACAGCGGGAAATTTAACAATAATATATTCAGCAGGGGCGATTAGTTTAAGCTGTAAACTTATTCGTCCGGGCGCTTAAAATATCCCGGAGACTTATCAGCCGGTTTCCTCGCCTAATCAATTGGAAACGTTTCCGGGATAATCTTGTCGTTTTTGTGGCCATCAGAGCTTAAAGAAATCCGCGATTTAACAGTTGAAAAAGGAAGGACAACATGACAACCGAGTACACTCCCCTCCCTGAGCATAAATTCACCTTCGGCCTGTGGACGGTCGGCAATATCGGCCGCGATCCCTTTGGCGAACCGGTGCGCGATCCCCTGACCCCGGCGGAGATCGTCTATTTGCTCGGCGAGGTCGGCGCTTACGGCGTTAATTTCCACGACAACGATCTGGTCCCTATCGACGCCACGGCGGGGGAGGCGGAGGCGATCAAGAAAGCGTTTAAGAAGGCGCTGGCCGAAACCGGCCTCGTGGTGCCCATGGCCACGACCAACCTCTTTACTGATCCTGCCTTCAAAGATGGCGCCTTCACCTCTAATGACCCGCGCGTGCGCGCCTATGCCCTGCAGAAGACGATGCGCGCCATCGACCTGGGTGTGGAAATGGGTGCCAAGACCTACGTTTTCTGGGGCGGCCGCGAGGGCGTGGAGACGGACGCCTCCAAAGACCCGCTGGAGGCCGGCAAGCGCTTCCGCGAGGCGCTGAACTTCCTCTGCGAATATGCCATCGACCAGGAATATGATCTGCGATTCGCCCTGGAAGCGAAGCCCAATGAGCCGCGCGGCGACATTTACCTGGCCACAACCGGCGCCATGCTGGGCTTCATCGCCACGCTGGACCATTCGCAGATGGTGGGCGTCAATCCCGAGGTGGCGCACGAACATATGGCCGGGCTGAATTTCCTGCACCACGTGGCCCAGGCCTGGGACGCGGGCAAATTGTTCCACATCGATCTCAACGACCAGGCGTTCGGCCGTTATGACCAGGACTTTCGCTTCGGCGCTGTCAACCTCAAGAGTGCCT
>JBJYWZ010000504.1:0-4622 GCA_046259725.1 Promineifilaceae bacterium (SeqCode)
CCCATCTCCAGCAGGTAGTCGCTCAGGTCCTCGGCCATGCGCTTCGTCAGCGTCGTCACCAGCACACGCTGCCCCTTCTCCGTGCGGCGGTTGATCTCTCCCAGCAGGTCATCCACCTGGCCGCGCACAGGTCGTACTTCCACTTCCGGATCAAGCACGCCGGTCGGCCGGATCTCCTGGCGCACAATCTGCGTCGATTGCTCCATTTCGTATGGTCCGGGCGTGGCGCTGGTGAAAATAGTCTGGTTGATCAGGTTCTGCACCTCGTCAAAATTCAGCGGTCGGTTATCCATCGCGCTGGGCAGGCGGAACCCGTAATCAACCAGCGTCCGCTTGCGGCTCTGGTCCCCGGCGAACATACCGCGCACCTGCGGCAGTGTCATATGGCTCTCGTCAATCACCATCAGAAAATCGGGTGGAAAATAATCAATCAGTGTCCACGGCCGTGATCCCGCCGGTCGCTGATCCAGGTGCCGGCTGTAATTTTCAATGCCGCTCGTATACCCTACCTCGCGCAGCATCTCCAGGTCGTAAAGGGTGCGTTGTTCGATGCGCTGCGCCTCCAGCAGCATATTGCGCTGCTTGAAGAACGTTATCTGCTCGTGCAGCTCTTCCTCGATATCCTGGATTGCCGCCTGCAGCTTATCCTCGTCCGTCACGAACTGCGTCGCCGGGAAGATCTCGATCTTGGCGTGATCCAGAATAATCTCGCCCGTCAGCGGGTCGAATTCCGTAATGCGTTCTACGTCATCCCCCCAGAACTCGATGCCGAACGCTGTCTCCGCGTAAGCCGGGTAAATCTGCAAAGTGTCGCCGCGCACACGAAACACGCCGCGCCGCAGTTCCAGATCATTGCGATCGTACTGAATATCGACCAGATGCCGCAGCAGCGTATTGCGCCGGTAGGACTTCCCGCGCTCGATGGACACAGTCACTTTGCCCCAAGCTTCCGGATTGCCGATGCCGTAAATGCAGGAAACCGAGGCCACGATGATCACATCCCGCCGGCTGAGTAAGTTGGCCGTAGCCAACAGCCGCAGGCGGTCGATCTCATCGTTAATTTGCGTTTCCTTCTCGATGTATAGATCGTGCCGCGGCACATACGCCTCGGGCTGGTAGTAGTCGTAATAGCTGACGAAATAGGAGACGGCATTCTTGGGGAAAAACTCGCGGAACTCGCTGTATAGCTGTGCGGCCAGGGTCTTATTATGAGCCAGCACCAGCGTCGGCCGTTGGGTCTCCTGAATCACATTGGCTATCGTATAGGTCTTACCGGTACCTGTCGCGCCGAGCAGCGTCTGGTAGGGATCGCCACGTACCAATCCTTCCACCAGGCCGGCAATCGCCTGCGGCTGGTCGCCCATCGGTTTGAAATCAGAATGAAGTTCGAATTCGGGCATCTTTACTCCTTAAAATGTGGAATTTGGAGATAACAATTCGGAATTCGGAGTGCGGAATTCGGAATCAAAACGAACAGAACGAAAGTTCTATATTATAGCGCAAATGGAGCGCAGCAGCAATGTGCCCAAGATGCAAGTTGCATGATCAAGATCCCCATTCCGCATCCAAAATTCGAAATCCCAAATCAAAAGAGCGCCCCGGCTGGAGCGCTCTTGCCTGATAGTGGAGATGGCGGGAATCGAACCCGCGTCCGAAAAATTCGTCCTCTGAACCTCTACAAGCTTAGTCGGCCATTTCGTTTTAGCCGGAGGGGCCCGGGCCAACGCGGTCAGCCACCGGCGAGTCGATCATCCCCAAAAGGACGTCTTAGCTGCTTCTATCGACATCGAAGCAGCGCACGTTGACTAGAGTGTCGCCTGCAATCGCGCGGCCAACGAGCGCAACGAAGGAGACGGGGTTCTATTTCAAGAACCATCTTGCTATGCAACTGCTTACGCAGCTAAAGGCATAGCGTTGTAACTACGAGCGGTGTTGCCACTTATAGTTGTGCTTCCAGTTTTACGAGTTGTAAAGCGTGCTCGGCTTGCAATCCAGGGCCAGCCTTCCCCGTCGAAGCCTGTCATCCCCATATGCTGATGTCTATTATACCATACCCGCAGCAGCCAATCTATTAGAAGCATGTTAGCGAAAACCAGTACCGAAAACTGAACACCGACTACTCTTCGCTATGCTTCTCGGCCCGCATCTTCCAGTTCCGCCGCCAGAAACCTCGCCGCCTGCCTCTCCGCCCAGTAGCGGAATTTGCGCGGCAGATTTCCTTCCGCGAAGGCCACGTGCCCTCCGTATGGCGTAAGCGCCGGGACAATAGAATCGTTAGCAGTCAAGGCCGCATGCGGAATGTCATTGGCGAAGAAGGGATCGTCCATAGCGCGCATCACCAGGGTGCGGACACGGATGCCGGGCACAAAACGGCCGCAGCTGTTTTCGGCATAATATTCGGCCGCATCGCGATAACCATGAACTGGCGCCGTAAAAGCATCGTCAAAATCGCGCATGCTTCGAACATTTAAAATGCGGTTGAGGTCGATGGTATTGCCGTTGCGCTGCGCGTGACGCAGGGCCTTGGTCTGCAGGGATCGCATAAAGCGGCCGGCGTAGCGGCGCCCCTCCCCTAAATGGAAGGCATCGGCGATTCGCTCCAGGTCGAATGGTGGTGAAACGACAGCCGCAGCCTGAACGGCCGTATCGCCGTCTCTCTCACCCAGATATTTAAGCAGCGTGTTCGCCCCCAACGAAAAACCGACCGCGCCCAGGGGCACGCCTGGCATCCGATTCTGCAGCCATTTGACGACCAGGTGCACATCATCCGTCTTGCCCGCATGGTAAAGGCGCGTCGTACGGTTCATTTCCCCGCTGCATGAGCGGAAATTCATGCCCACGGCGCGTACACCGCGCTGCGCGAGCTGGCGATACGTCTCGTACGCATAGCTGCTGCGCGCAGATCCTTCCAGTCCATGCAGCAGCAGGACAATGGGGGCATCGGCCGTCAGCCTGAATCCAGGCACGGAAGCGAAATCCAGGTCGATAAAATCGTCGTCTTCAGTATCGAGGCGTATACGGTGAAAGGCCACGCCGGTCGCCGGGCGCAGCGAATTAGCCAGGATGGTCTGCGCGTGGGCATTCATCCACAGCGGCGAGGGGCTAAAAGGCTCGGGCTTAAACTCAGACAGCATGGCTTGAAACTCAACTGCTCACATCTTGCCTCGTTATTCTAGAACGCACGGCCGTGATTGCAAACCCCAACAAACCGGAACCTCATCTGCCGGCGCAGATGAGGCCTTGTTAAACAGACGACACGGAGCTTGACAAGCGCCGCTGCATTGCTAAAATACCAATCCGTTGTTGCGGGGTAGAGCAGAGGCAGCTCGTCGGGCTCATAACCCGGAGGTCACTGGTTCGAATCCAGTCCCCGCTATAAATCAGAATCCTGGCCCTGTGGGCCAGGGTTTTTTGTTTGCCTTGCGTTCTGCGGTTCAGAAACACGGAGGAAAATGATGAACCGCAGAACTGAAGGCTTATTTTTATCCGAGGCCATAGATGGCTTCATCAAGTATAAGTTTGTCGAAGGGTTGAGCCAGCGAACGCTAGAATCCTACATCGACCAGTTGGCCCGCTTCCAACAATACCTGGACAACCCACCCCTGGCCGATATCACGGCCGACCGCATCAGCGATTTCCTATTCTGGCTGTGCACCGACTACGAACCACAGCGCCTGAGCGGAAACAGTGACCGCATATCGCCCAACACCAACGGGCCTTCCCGCCTCGGCCGTTCCTGCAAGAAGGAACAAGTCCATCTCGAAGAGAAAATAGCTGATATCTATAAGAGCTGCTCGCACCCATCTTGATTCCGGTGTTGCGTACGCGGAGATGCTGAATATAATCAATAAAAGATTCTCGATGGACTCTCTGACTCATCTGCGGCTCGCTGTAGGCGGGCGTTGGCTGGTTGAGGTCCACCCCCGAACCTAAAGCGTTCAGTTCAAAAAAGGATAGAAAAATGGCAAAAATCAATAAAGTTCTAGTTGGAGAAGCCCTTGTTGGGGACGGCAATGAAGTAGCCCACATCGACCTGCTTATGGGGCCGCGTGGTTCGGTCGCCGAAACCGCGTTTGCCAACGCCTTGACTAACAATAAGGACGGTTTTACCAGTCTGCTGGCCGTCATCACCCCTAACCTGATGTGCAAACCGGCCACGGTGATGTTCAACAAGGTCACCATCAAGGGCGCCAAGCAGGCGGTACAGATGTTTGGACCGGCCCAACGCGCCGTAGCGATGGCCGTGGCGGACTCAGTTGAAGATGGCACTATCCCCGCCGACGAGGCTGATGATATCTTCGTTTGTGTGGGCGTTTTCATCCATTGGGATGCCGAGGACGACACCAAGATTCAGCAGTATAACTATGAAGCCACCAGGCTGTCTATCCAGCGAGCTGTCGCCGGTGAACCCACGCCGGCCCAGGTCCTGGAGGAAAAGGGAAACACCGAACATCCCTTTGCAGCCTATAAATAAATAGCGGCTCTTACCTTTCAGGCAGGTAAGACTTCATCCAACTCTATAGTTCATCTCGATTTCGGCAGCACAGCATTCCGCTAACTGCTCTCTAACTACGGCACATTAACCGGAAAATCATTCAGGAACCAGGCCCACACATCCGTGC
>JBJYWZ010000505.1:0-1550 GCA_046259725.1 Promineifilaceae bacterium (SeqCode)
GAATGGCGGCAATTCACCCTATATCGACTGGTTCTTCATCAAGGATTGGCCGTTAAGGCCGTATAATCACGACGAGAACAATCACCACAACTATACAAGCTGGTGGGACCTGCCGGCCCTACCCAAGTTCAACACCGACAATCCCGGCGTGCGCGATTTTCTCTTTGACGTCGCCCGCCACTGGATCGAGTTTGGCATTGACGGCTGGCGGCTCGACGTGCCCGGTGAAATCGACGACGATCAATTCTGGCGCGAGTTTCGCGCCGTGGTTAAGAGCGCCAACCCCGAGGCTTACATCGTAGGCGAGATCTGGACGCCGGCCGAGCGCTGGCTGCAAGGGGATCAGTTTGACGCGGTTATGAACTACCAGTTCACCGTGCCTGTACTCAATTTCACTGCCGCCGAGACGCTGCGCCAGGACTACAAAAAAGCGGAATACAATTTGGAAGCAATCGACGCAGCACAGTTTGCGACGGCCGTGGCCAGGATGTACGGGTACTACAATTGGGAGATCAATTTTGCCCAGCTCAATCTGCTGGACAGCCACGACACGGCGCGCGCCCTGTGGATCATGGGTGAAGATAAGAGCGCCCTGCAGCTGGCCGTTCTCCTGCAAATGACAATGCTCGGCGCGCCCTGCATCTACTATGGCGACGAGATCGGCCTTTCGGCGGCCGACGATCCTTACTGCCGCGAAGCGTTTCCCTGGGACAATGATGGCGCGTGGGACAACGATTTGCTGGCCTATTACCGGGGACTCACCACTTTAAGACAAAGCATCCCGGCCCTGCGCCGCGGCACATTTGAAAACCTCTACGCCCAGGGCCAGGTCTACGGCTTCCGCCGCGTTCTGACCGCGCCCGAAGCCGCCAGGCCATATGAAGCGCTGGTTCTGGTAAACGCGGGACACAGGCAGGCGGTTTTTGATCTTCCACTGCCGCCCGAATCCGCCGATGCCTACATCCAGGCCTGGCCGGAGGCAGACATCACCTTTGATGTCACTGCGGCCGGCTCAGTCCAGGTCCTGCCGATCTTGCTGCCCGCCCGCGCCGGTCTTGTGTTGGTAAATGCTTGATAGAGATTCCCTTATCACCAGCATGCTGATGCAAATTGTGGAAGGTAAACATCTCCGAGAAACATTAACTGCAACATGGAATAGAATTCACCGTTGAAGAAGACCTGCCTTCGCTGTGTCAGGCAACAAGAGATATACTCCTAAGTTAAGAATCTACGGACGCCTCCGCAATTCGTTACTAAAATTGCATCATCAAGATATCAACGGCCGACGCGCGTCATTCTGACACGACTGGCTTCCAACCGGCAACTGCCAGACTAAGGATTTACTTTATGCTTCCACTGCAAGGAATTCACCATATCACAGCTATCGCCAGCGATCCGCAGGCAAATATCGACTTTTATCACAATCTACTCGGCCAGCGCCTGATCAAGAAAACGATCAATTTCGACGATCCCGGCACCTACCATTTTTACTTCGGCGATGAAAGCGGTACGCCGGGCACGATCCTGACTTTCTTCCCCTGGCGCGGCGC
>JBJYWZ010000506.1:0-2253 GCA_046259725.1 Promineifilaceae bacterium (SeqCode)
GTATCGGAACCACGCAGGCTCTTGATAAACGCGGAAATCGTATCATAGTGAACATCCCCTTCCTTGTCATAGAGCACGGCGCGCCGTTGGATCGATTCTTCGGCAACGGCGAGATCGATTTTGATCACCCCATCTTTATCCGGCTCCGTAGTCTCAACTGCCAGTTCCAGGGCATTGAGAACACCGCGAGCATCGCCATTAGCCACATCCAATAAATGTTCCAGGGCGTCGTTTTCGATCTGTACGTTGAGACGGCCGTAACCACGATCAGGATCATTCAGCGCTTGACGAGCGATCTGGCGCAGGTTGTCGATGGTCAGCAGCTTGAGCTGGAAAATACGGCTGCGGCTGACGAGCGCCTTATTTACTTCAAAATAAGGGTTCTCAGTCGTCGCTCCAATTAAGATAATCGTACCGTTTTCGACGTGCGGCAAAAGAGCATCCTGCTGGGCCTTGTTCCAGCGATGCACCTCATCCACAAAGAGCGTCGTGCGCTGCCCATAGAGCTGCCAGCGTTCTTGAGCGACGGAGATCGCTTCTCGAATCTGCTTGACACCGGCAAGCACGGCATTAATCGTTATAAAATGGCTCTGCGTACTGTTGGCGATGACCCTGGCCAGTGTCGTCTTCCCGGTCCCGGGCGGGCCATAAAAAATCAGCGACGAAAGCTGGTCGGCCTGGATCGAACGGCGCAGTAGGCGGCCTGGTCCGACAATGTGCTCCTGGCCGGCAAACTCTTCGAGGGTTCGCGGTCGCATGCGGTTGGCCAGCGGTGACTCCCGTTCCAACTGCGCATTACGGCCGTGGGCAAAAAGGTCCATATTCAAAAATGCTCTGTCGAGAGACTAAAGCTGAAATCCCCCTCGGAATGGCACAATTTTGTAGCTGAATTCCGTCACGAAACCCTCCAACTCGTCGTTAAGCGTATGCCAGAGATCGCTTTCCAGAAGCTTGTCCAGCGTGTTCTGGTCACTGCAGACAAAGCCGATAAGCCGGTTTGGCGAATCGCCATAGGCAGTATGCCAGGCTTCGCTCATCTGCATCCCCATCTCCTGCAAACCCGGCAGATATCGTCCCATGATGAACTGGTAATACTCCTGCTGGCGCTCAGGAATCACATCATACGTGAGCAGTAATTTCAGGCCCTTGACCTCGTCCATAATTGATCCCTCGATACGGCCGACTATCCAGTTGGCAGTAGATAGATTATACGATAGAAGCCGGAACGCGCCGCTGCCGCATTACGCCTTCTTAATCCCGCTGGGCGTGGCCCGCAAGTAAATTTCCTTTATTCAGACCGCTCTTCGCCATGCGGATAACCGGACCCGGCCTTCAGCGCCTGGTAATAGTCACAATCTTCTTGCAGCACACACCGTTCGCAGTGTGGATTACGCGCCAAACAGACAGTACGGCCGTGTTGGATAAGATTCAGATGCAGGGCATAAAAAGTTGATGGATCGCCTATTTCCTCAAGCAAGTAATGCGCCTTTTCGGCGCTGACTTTCGGCCCGATCAGACCGAGGCGCTTTGTAATACGGTGGACATGAGTATCGACTGGGAACAGCGGACGGCCAAATGCGAAAAGGAGCACAATTGAAGCAGTTTTTATCCCCACACCCTTTATCTGTATCAACCAGTCCCTGGCCTCATCCAGAGGCATATCAGCCAGAAAATCAAGGGACAGTTCACCCCTCTGGGCGACGATGAAACGCAGCGCTTCCTGGATACGTGGCCCTTTCTGGTTAGCCAGCCCGGCAGGGCGAATTGTCTCGATGATGTCCTCAACCGGCGCATCGAGTAAGTCGGCCCACTGCGGATAGCGCTCTTTGAGTGCATAGAAGCCTCTATCACGGTTGATATCTGAGGTAGATTGGGAAAGGATCGTGGAGACCAGTTCATCAATCGGGGGAAGATGCTGCCGCCACTGCGGGTGACCGTAAGCATCTTCCAATTTGCGGTAAATAGTGCGATACTTTTCACGCAGCCTGTTTTCTTCGTCTATTGCGGCCATCTTGAGCAATTCAAAAAGTATAACGCAGCATCAGGCGGCTTTCTCACGTCGGGAACGGAGGCGATCGGCCAGTGACTTGAGCACATCTTCTCGTTCCATGGCGCTGAAACCCAGGATGTCAAAAACGGCTTCATCCAGCGCGCGGCGATCGGGGCGGGCCAGTTCCTGCAGGCTGTCCTGCAGCGGCCGTGCGGCCAGGCGCTCAAAAGCGCTTCCCAGGCGCTCCACCTGATCTTCGGTCA
>JBJYWZ010000507.1:0-3873 GCA_046259725.1 Promineifilaceae bacterium (SeqCode)
CAAAGGAGGCAGCAATGTCCAGCCTTTTTCTGCACCTGTTTGGCCCCTTTTCCGCCGAACTGGACGGACGGCCGTTGAACAAGTTCCGCACCAACAAGATGCGCGCGCTGCTCATCTATCTGGTCGTCGAACCGCCAATCGTCCACCAGCGCGAGGCGCTGATGACCATGCTGTGGCCGGATCTACCGCTGGAGTCGGCGCAGACCAACCTGCGCCAGATTATCTACCAGCTGCGTAAAGCAATTCCTGAGGTTGCCGCGCTGCCTGACGTTGGCGCGCGCGAAGGAGACGGCCGTGTTCCTCTCATCCTCAGCGAGCGCCAGACGGTGCAGCTCAATCCCGAAGCGGCCGCTGCGGCTGACGCCACCACCTTCAGCAACCTTTTGGAAGCGGTCCAGGCGCACGAGCACAGTGGCTTAAACAGCTGCTCGCTCTGCCAGAGCCGGCTGGATGAGGCTGTGGTCCTCTGCGATGGCTCTTTTCTGGCCGACTTTTACCTGGAGGACAGCAGCCAGTTTGAAGATTGGGCGCACCGCCGGCGCGAGGCGTACCGTCGCCAGGTGATGGATGCCCTGGCCGCGCTGGTAGATGGGTCCTTACAGCGGGGAGACTATGTCCGCGCGCAGCAGTACGCGCAGCGCCATCTGGATCTCGACAATCTGGATGAGCGCGCCTGCCGGCAGATGATGGAGGTGCTGGCCCGCAGCGGCCGTCGCCGCGAAGCGCTGGCTGTCTATGAGGAAGTAGTTCGGCTGCTGCGTGATGAACTGGGCATGTCCCCGATGGCGCAAACCATAAGGTTGGCTGAGCAGATAGAGAATGACTCGCTGGAAATGGCCGAGCCAAAACGTCAGTCTGCCCGCGGCTATAGACTGCTGGATGAGATCGGCGCCGGGGCTTTCGGCGTTGTGCATCGCGCCTACCAGCCGGAGATCGGCCGTGAGGTGGTGATCAAGATCATCCGCTCGCGCTACGCCAACCACCCGGCATTTATTCGCCGCTTTGAAGCCGAGGCGCAGACCATCGCCCGCCTGGAGCACCCTTACATTGTGCCCCTCTACGACTACTGGCGGGAACCTGACAACGCCTATCTGGTCATGCGCTGGCTGCGCGGCGGCAGCCTGGGGGAGCGCCTTCAGGATGGCCCGCTCCCTCCCGCTCTGGCTGCTGGCATTGTTGACCAGGTGGCGGCGGCCCTTTACGCCGCGCACAGGCAGCACATCATCCACCGCGATGTGAAAGCGGCTAACATCCTGCTGGACGAAGATGGCAACGCTTACCTCTCCGACTTCAGTGTGGCCGAGGATCTGTTAGCAGAAGAGGAATCATTCGCTCTCAGCGGCTCGGTGGAATATATCTCGCCGGAGCAGCTGCTTAAGGAGGAGCTGTCGCCGCAGACAGACCAGTACAGTCTGGGCATTGTTATCTACCATATGCTGACCGGGACCACGCCGTTTGTGAAAGACGCCTCGGCCGACGTGATGCGCCGCACCGTCTTGAGCGAATCGCTGCCCCTCGTTGCCTCGAAGATACCGGGCTTGCCGCGCAGCATAGACGACGTTTTGCAGCGGGCGACGGCCAAGAAGCCAGGCGACCGCTTCCCTGATATGGTCGCCCTGGCCCGCGCCTTTCACAACGCCGCGGGTGCAACTGCCACGGCCGCTGTCCCCGGGGAAGAAAAACTGGCCGCGATAGAGATTGAGGCGCGGGCCATCCCTAATCCTTATAAAGGGCTTCATGCCTTCCAGGAAAGTGATTCTAGAACCTTTTTCGGCCGTGAGGCGCTTGTTAACCGGCTGGTGGACCGGCTGTCAGAGGTTGGGGGCGTGACCCGTTTCCTGGCCGTCGTCGGACCCAGTGGCGGTGGTAAGAGTAGTGTCGTCAAGGCAGGCCTGCTGCCCGCCGTGCGCCACGGGGCCGTTCCCGGGTCACAGAAGTGGTTTTTCACGGAAATGACGCCTGGCCGTGACCCACTGCAAGAGTTGGCCGTGGCTCTGCGGCGCGTGGCCGTTGACCCGCCGGCCGACTTGCTCGAGCCGTTACAGTATGACGAAAACGGCCTGGCCAATGTGCTGGAACGTGTTTTGCCCCTTGATGAAAATGGCGAGACACCACAGCTGCTATTACTCATCGACCAATTTGAAGAGCTGTTCACGCTGACGGCCAGTGAAAAGGCGCGCGATCATTTTGTTCGTAGCCTGCTGACCGCTCTCAACGCGCCGGACTGCCGCCTGCGCGCCCTCATCACCCTGCGCGCCGACTTCTACGACCGGCCTTTGCAGGTGCCGGGGTTGGGCGAACTGCTGCGCCGGCGCACGGAGGTCGTGCTGCCGCTTACGCCAGTGGAGCTGGAGCAAGCCATCACCAGGCCCGCGGCGTTGGCCGGTGTGAGCCTGGAGCCGGGTCTGCTGGCAGGCATAACGGCCGATGTCAGCGACCAGCCGGGAACCCTGCCGTTGATGCAGTATGCGCTGACAGAGCTGTTCGAACAGCGCGACAATGCTGAGATGACGGCCGCTGCCTATCAGGCGATCGGCGGCGTGACCGGCGCGCTGGGACGCAGGGCGGATGAAATCTATGAAAGTCTCGACCCGGCAGGACAGGAAGCGGCGCGGCAGCTGTTCCTGCGCCTGGTGACGCTCGGCGAAGGCGTCGAGGACACGCGGCGCAGGGTGCTGAGAGAAGAGCTGGAGGGAATTAGTAGTCAGCCAATAATCAATCCGAAATCCGACATCTCTTCCGTCATCGATCTCTTCGGCCAGTATCGCCTGCTGACCTTTGATCGCGATCCGCTGACGCGTGGGCCGACGGTAGAGGTAGCGCACGAGGCGCTGCTGCGTGAATGGCCGCGCCTGAAGCATTGGTTGGAAGAGAGCCGCGCCGATGTGCGCCTGCAGCGGCTGTTGGCGGCTGAAACGGCCGTCTGGCAGGAAGCTGGCCAGGCAATGGGCTATCTCCTGCGCGGCGCGCGGCTGGACCAGTATGACGGCTGGCCGGAAGAGGCCAATGTCTCCTTGACTGGAGAGGAAGCAGCCTTCCTGGCAGCCAGCTTCGCCGCCCGCGATGCGCGCCGCGCGGAAGAGGAGGCGCGGCGGCTGCGTGAGCTGCAGATGGCGCAGCAGTTGGCCGACACGGAAAGGCAGCGCGCGGAAGAGCAAGCCAAGGCGGCCGACAGGCTGCGGCGAAGGGCCGTGATCCTGGCCGGATCATTGGGCATTGCTGCGATGCTGGCCATCGCTGCATTGTTCTTCGCCAACCAGTCGAGCCGCAACGCCCAGACGGCCGAACAAAATGCAGCGGTGGCCCGAGAAAGCGCGGATCTGGCAGCCACGAGCGAAGCGCAGGCTCAGGCCGATCGTGATACCGCCTTGCAGGCCCAGACAGAGGCTGAATTGCAGACAGCCCTGACCACCTCGCGCGAACTGGCGCTGGCCAGTCTGCTCAATCTCGACAAAGATCCGGAACTTAGCATCCTGTTGGCGTTGGAGGCCTTGAACGTGCATCATACAAACGAGGCCGAGGAAGTGCTCCACAAGGCCATTCAGACCTCCCGCGTTGTCGACAGCTTTGTGCCGCATGAAGGCCATACAAGAGAGGTGGTCTATAGTCCGGACGGCCGGAGGTTGGCGACATCAGGAGCCGATGCTTTAGCCAGAGTATGGGATTTGGAGTCGGGCCGGGAGCTGGTTACCTTCACCGGCCACGCGGACGATTGGGTTTTTGCCCCGGACAACAACTGGATAGAGGAAGTTGCTTTCACACCAGACGGATCGCGTGTAGCCTCTATAGCTGATAACGGCATGCTCAGGATTTGGGACGCACAATCTGGCGAGGAGCTGCTGGCCATTGACGCCGATTTTGGCGGAGACGCTC
>JBJYWZ010000508.1:0-21386 GCA_046259725.1 Promineifilaceae bacterium (SeqCode)
CAAAGGCGCCAAAACCAAAACGGCCGTTGTCGGCATACACCTCATCCCCGGGCTGGAAGCGCGTGACATGACGGCCGACTGCTTCGACCCGTCCGGCCACGTCGCCGCCAAGGATCTGGTATTTTGGTTTTCGCAGGCCGGATGAAAGGCGGACCACGATCGGGCTGCCTTTCAAAAGAGCGACGTCGCCATAATTGAGAGATGAAGCTTTCACTTCAACCAGAACTTCATCGTCTGCAACAGCGGGCTTTTCGACCTCTTTTAAGGTGAGAACGTCGGCTGGCCCGTACTCCGTATAAACCATAGCTTTCATGGGGATTCCTCCTGCTTTCCTATAAAAACGTGCTCAAAGAACTTTCGACACGCCAGGTATTTTGCGCAGGATGTAGGCGACGACGAAACAGGTCGGGACGATGATTGCGGACATCACGGCGAACTTGGGTAAGGGCGCCAGATCGATTATTTGCCCCAGTGCTATCGCCAGGAAAACGATGATCGGTACATGAATAATGTAGACGGCATAGCTCTGTTGGGACAGGAATGCGCCAAACTTGCTCTTCTCATTAAAAAAGCGGCGAAAGAACGTGATCGCCGCCATGGTCATGCCGACGGCAAAGAGGGAATCCCACAGTGCATAGACGGCCGACTGCCAGGTCCCGTTGCCGACCCAACTCGCCGGCTCGCTGAACTGCAAAGAAAACATCGTGCCGCTGGCTGCGAGTGGGAACAAGATGAGAGAGGCCACGATCGCGGCCACGAAGCCTGCCACACCCATTGAACCGGGCAGTGTTCGCATCCAGTTCCTGCGGGAGGCAATGATGCCGGCTATGAAGAAGCCTAGGTACTGCGGGAGGTAGGAAAGCGTTGGAAAATCGAGCATTTCCTTACCCATCGGGATAATGATGCGGACCAGGTAGCTGGCCAGCGCCAGGGCAAGAATAAAGAGGCCGATTCCCAGATAACTGGGGGGCTGGGACTCATGCACCGATGTTGTTTCATTTTTAGTCGGCTCCCGCCAGGCGGCATAACCAAAGCTGAAGATAAGCAGCAGCGCGAGGAACCAGGCAACCCCAAGACCAATGAGAAAAGGATACGCCTGCCAGGTCAGCGGTTCGCTGATCCCCGTAAATTCAGCTGGGATGTACCAGTAGCCGATCGACGAGAGCGGGCTGATCACAAAAATCCATATGAGGAGCGGAATGCCAAGACGAAGCATCCGGCTCTTGAGGAAGGAACCTGATCCCTTCCTCTCGTAGGATCCCGGCGTGAAATAGCCCGCTATTAAGAACAGGGCCCCCATGAACCAGGCCTGGTTGAAGAGGATGAACACCAACAAAACCAGATAGGCCAGCGGATCGGTGAGCGGGGGTTCTACGTAATAAAACGGCGCGCCGGCTCCATAGACCAGGGCCACGTGGTGCAGGACGACAAGAATAACAAGTGCTGCGCGCAGGTAATCGAGAAAGAAAATGCGCGTGGTTTCTTTGGCCACCGCCTTTCCCTGAGATTTCTGCGCTGATTGTAAAGTAACTTGAGCCATTTCGTTCTCCATGGTTAGCCAGCTGACGCTTCTATTGCTCATCAATCCAGGTGACTGAAATCAAGGGCAGGCCCAGGGCATAGAGCCGGCGTAGCAAGCCCTGCAGGGCAGCCTGGTCGATGGTCCCGGTCAGAGTGGTGACCGGCTGGCTCTCTTCTGAGTCTTCAAGCGTTATCGTCATCCTGTCCGCCCACTCCGACCAGCCGGCGTCAAGGTGTCCCGGTACTTTGATCTGATAAGTAACCGGGTACAACGTAAGCTTCTGCTTGATATTGTTCACTGCAGCTCTCCCCTCTTACCAGCAGTATCGCCTGCAAGCGACAGCAGCATCAAGTGCCTGGCCTGCGCTCGAGAGGACGCGACTCCTCACCATTCGCCGGTCGCGTAGCGCGCAGCAGCCATGGCGATAAATCCCACGCCGAGCCCACCAATTACACCGACTACGATATTCCCTGCCAGGAAACCGATAGCCAGCCCAAGCAGCAGGCAGCCTACGAAGACCAGGCCGCTGATTCCACTTCTGCTGATTTCTTGCTTTTCACCAGACTTTACAGCCATCTCCTCTTGCTTCAATTCTTTCTCGTTGCCGGCCATGATTATGTCTCCCATCTAATACTATTCGACCTTAACAACCACAGGATAATTGATCCCCGGTATTAGTGTCATACTACGAAGGTATTATTCGCGGGATTAATTACGCCTGTGGCAGCGCTGTAAGGAGACAATAGATGGAGGGAGTACGGAGACGGGGGTCCGCAATCAGTTCAGCTGCTGGGCAATATACCCAACTCTCTCGCCTTGGAAACGGCCTGTATGCGGGCATGCACATCGAGTTTGCTGTAAATGTTTCGCGTATGTACTTTGACCGTATTGGGCGAGAGATACATTTGAACAGCAATTTCGTGATTTGAAAGCCCTTCTGCAATATACTGCAATACCTCCAGCTCCCGCTCGCTCAAGGGATCGAGGTATTCGGAATTCAGAATTCGTGCTGTGGAATAGGTTTCTGATGAGGCCGTTTGCTGCGCCGCGTCAGTGGGGAATGCTGACAACAATTGTCCTACGTAGTCGGGGGCGATACTGCGGGCGGCGGCTTCCTGGAGCAAGTCAGCCATCGGGCGGCCTTCATCTATAAATACGCGGACGAAGCCTTCCGGTTCGCCAAGGGTAAGGGCCCGAGCCAGCGCGCCCATGGCCTGATCTGTATTGCCTGCGACTTGCAGAGTCAGCGCCTGTAGTATCAAAATTTCGATCACACTTGATGTGCGCTCTCCAGCTTCAGCCGCCTTTAGTAGCTGTTCAAGCAGTCGGCAGGATGAAGCCAGGCGCCTACGGGCAATGAGAATGCGGGCCAGAACCAGATATTCGAACAGCGAGAAAAAATCAATCTCGTTAAGCGGTATAGACTCCTTGCCGGTCTCGAGCCCCCGTTCTCTCGCCCACCGGTTGGCCGCGTCTGGTCTGTCCTGTGCCAACCATATCCGTGCTTGCCACGCTGCCACCTGGTTGGCGATCCAGGGAGGCAGATTGGAATCGCGTGCGATTTCCTGCATGTCGAGGATGGATTTTTCGGCGCCGGCCAGATCGCCTTTAGAGAACAATACGCTTACCAGACACATGAAACCCCAGCCAATAAATGTTAGATCCCCGCTGCTTCTGGCCAAAGCCAGCCCTTTTTCTGCCTGTTCAGCGCCTGCCTCCAAGTGATTTAGCTCGGCCAGCGTCTCGCCCCATACCGCCAGCAGCCAGCCGGCCGCTCGCGATTGAGAAAGCCCGAATTCATCAGCAAAACGTTTTTGCCGCTCGCAAATCTCAATTGTTTGCTGCAGCCGGCCCTGCTCCCTCAAGGTTATGGCCAGTTGTAGATTGGCCAACATGATTAAGAAGATGTCCCCGGACGCTTCGCAAGCCTGTAAGGCTTTATAGCGCGCCTGGCGGGCAGATCGCATATCGCCCTGGAAGCCGTAAGCATTGCCAAGAACCAGGGCAGTGGCGCTGCGCCAGGTAAGATCCTCGTCGGGCAAGTAGACCAGTGCCTGACGAGCGAATTGAATGATGCCGGGCACATCTCCCCTGTACGAACAGAGAAGGGCTCTGGTAGCGGCCGCCCTGCCGCGCAGCCTCGCCCTGTCAGCCTCGGTTAACAAGATTGTCTCCTGCAGGCCGGTTCCGGATGCACCATCACTGCCGGGATTGAGCGCCTGTTCGGCAGCTCTGAGCGATTGCTCAGCCTCATCCAGGCAGCCGTTCGTGTACTGGTATCTGGCTTGAAAGATGCTGAGACGCGGACTGTTGGACAACATTTCTTTCGGCAGCTCATCCAGCCATCGCTGCCATTTCTTATGCTCACCATGGCCCCAGGAAGCATCAATATTCTTTTCAATTAGCTGTGCCGCATGCTGGAAATTTTGGGCGTGCAAGGCGTGTTCGATGGCCTCATCATTGAAACCGTTCTGCTCGAACCAGGTACTCGCCTGCTGATGCAGAGAAAATACCCAATCCGCCTTTTTTTGGTTCAGCCGCCGTCGCAGTAAATCGGCAAATAGATGATGATAGCGATACCAGCGCCGATTTTCGTCCAAAGGGACGATGAACAGATTGGCATGTTCCAACATTTCCAGCGTCGCCTGGCCATTGTCCTGGCCCGTGAGGGCATCGCACAATGAACCAGTCATTCGAGTGAGGACGGCCGTATGCAGTAAGAAATCCTGGACGCCCTCGGATTGCTGTTCCAGCACTTCCTCGATCAGGTAGTCCATCACGAAGCGGTGGCTGCCTGTAAAAGAATCTATGTGAGCAGCGTAGTCCTTCTTTCCCTGCATGGAGATCGCGGCCAGCTGCAGTCCCGCGATCCAACCTTCAGTTCGCGTCTCCAGTGCGACGATGTCTTTTCCCGACAGGGCCAGGCCCATTACCCGATTGAGAAATTCAGCTGCTTCGGATGAGGAGAAACGCAGGTCCAGGGCGCGCAGTTCGGTTAATTGCCCGCGGGCGCGCAGCCGGGCCAGAGGCAGCTGCGGGTCATCGCGTGTGGCGATAACCAGATGCATATTGAGCGGCAGGTGTTCGATGAAAAAAGCGAGCGTCTCGTCTACACGCGGTGATTCCAGCAGATAGTAGTCATCGAGGACCAAGATTATTCTGTGGGAGAGGGAAATTATGTCGTTAATGAGAGACGTTAATACGTCCTCAATCGGCGGTGGCTGCGGTGATTGCAGCATACTCACTGCTCCCTTCCCTATGGTCCATTCCGTCCCCACTGCCCGCTTCAGAGCTGCGATCAGATATGCCAGGAAACGTGCGGGATCATTGTCTCCTTCATCCAATGATACCCAGGCTACCGGCGGCCCGACGGAGACAATCCATTCGCTTAGCAGTGTCGTCTTTCCAAAGCCTGCGGGAGCAGAGATGAGGGTCAGCTTGTGTCCGGGCCGCAGACCCTGATTGAGGTGATCCATCAGGCGGGGGCGTCGCACCAGATTCGGCCGTACTGGTGGAATATATAGCTTTGTCTGCAGCAATGTCTCAGTCACACAGACATTATAAAGGAAAATAGGTGGAGCGCTCAGTCAAGGCTTTTATCCGGTAGCCATGTGGCTAAGGAGAGGGCAGAATTCCCGCCGCTCTTGCCGTGGCGACCGCCTGCATACGGCTGTGGACATCAAGCTTGCCGTAGATATTGCGGGTGTGGGCCTTGACTGTGTTCAAAGAGAGGAAAAGCCGTGAAGCAATTTCCTGATTGCTCAGCCCCGCAGCAATGAGCCGCAAGATTTCGAGTTCGCGATCGCTCAAAGACTCGAGGAATTCGGAATGCGGAATGCGGATAGCGGAACCGGTGTCAAATAGCACTGTTTTCGGCGCCGCGGCAGGGGGGAATGCTGACAGTAATCGTGGTACGTAGTCTGGGGCGACACCGCGGGCGGCGGCTTCCTGGAGCAAGCCAGCCATCGGCGGTCCTTCGTCGACGAAAATGCGCATAAAGCCCTGCGCTTCGGCGAGGCTGAGTGCCTGCCCAAACGCGGCCATGGCCTCATCTAGATCGCCTGCGGCCTGAAAGGCCAATGACCGCAGGATATGGATCTCGATCATTCTCGTAACCTGGTCTCCCGCTTCGGCCGTTTCCAACAACTGCGCAAGCAGGTCTGTCACTTCGTCCACACGCCCCTGAGCGAGTAGAAGGCGAGCCAGTACGACATAATCAAAGAGCGAGAAAAACGTGGTTTCTTGCAGCGAGGCGTGATATCGGCCATTGCCCAGCCCCCGTTCTTGTGCCCACTGGACTGCGTTCTCCAATTTGTCCTGCGCCAGCCAGAGACGCGCCTGCCAGGCGGCCGTCATGCTGCTGATCCAGGGCGGCACATCCGACCGGCGATCGAAAACTTCCAGCCTGTGGATGATCTCTTCGGCCGCGACCAGATCTCCCCGGGAAAAATAGACCCTGATCAGGCAGAGATTGCTCCAACCGAACATCGCCACATCCTCGCCATGCCCGCCGAGCGCCGTCAGGGCGGCGCCGCTTTCCGTTTGCTGCAGCGCCCCATCCAGGTCGTTTAGTTCGGCCAACGTTTCGCCCCAGACAGCCAGTAACCAGCCCGCTACGGCTGATCCCGACAATCCATTTTCGCTGGCAGCTTGTAGCTGCTGCCGGCAGCTCTCTATTGTCTCCTCGAGCCGGCCGCGGTTCCTGAGGGTGATAGCCAGCTTCGTACCATTGATCAGGGATATGTAGATGTTGCCCGCGGCCTGGCTCGCCCTCATGGCTTCTAAATGGACCTGCTGCGCGGCAGCCATATCGCCAACGATAATGTGCGCGTCGCCGATAGCGCCGGCAGCGCTGCTGCGCCAGACGGAATCCTGCTCCGGCAGATCGTCAAGCGCCTGGCGTGAATAGCGCATGATGCCCGGCACATCGCCGCGGTAGAAGGCCAGGAAGGCGCGGGTAGCGGCAACGCTTCCCAGCAGTTGTATCCTCTCGGAGTCAGCCGCAGAAAATGCCTGGTTGACCCCGTGGGTGAGCGACCGCTCGGCAGCCTGCAGCATCTCTTCAGCCGCTTCCTGCCGGCCGCTGAGGAGCAGATCTTCGGCATGAATGATACACAGCCGCGGCCTGGCGCAGACCAATTCAGCAGGTAGTTTCGCCACCCAGCGCCGCAGCTTTGTGTACGCCCCGCGTTCCCATACGGCCGCGGCCTCTTTGTCAAGCAGGCGGACGGCTCGTTCGAAATCCCCGGCCTGCATCGCGTAGGCGACCGCTTCATCGGCGGTGCCATTCTCTTCATACCATTCGCTGGCGCGGATCTCCAATACCGGCACCAGATCAGGCCGCTGCTGCTGCAGTCGACGTCGCAGCAGATCTGAGAAGAGATGGTGATAGCGATACCAGTAGCGTTTCTCATCCAGGGGCACGATGAAGAGATTGGCGCGTTCCAACATTTCCAGAACAGCCTGGCCATCGGCCGTTCCCTCAGCGGTGCCAGGTGATTCGCCGTAACGCAGGGCATCACACAGGGAACCATTCATGCGCTTGAGAACGGCCGTTTGCAGCAGGAAATCCTGCACACTGGCGGGCTGCTGCTCCAGGACCTCTTCGATCAGGTAGTCCAAAACATAGCGGTGGCTGCCTGTGAACGATTTGACGAGCGCGGCAGTGTCTTTCTGCCCCTGCATGGAAATCGCCGCCAACTGCAGGCCGGCAATCCACCCTTCAGTGCGCGATTCCAGGGCGGCGATATCTTCCTCATGAAGATCCAGGTCCATCACCTGGTTGAGAAACTCGGCCGCTTCGCTGGAGGAGAAACGCAGGTCCAGGGCGCGCAGTTCGCTCAACTGCCCGCGCGCGCGCAGCCGGGCCAGGGGCAGCTGCGGATCGTCGCGTGTGGCGATGACCAGATGCAGGTTTTGGGGCAGGTGTTCGATCAGGAAGGCGAGCGCCCCGTCAACGTCTGTTGACGCGTCGACAGACGTTGACGGGGCAACAGAAGCTGACGCGTCGACGGATATTGGTGCATCGAAGGGGAGTGAATTGATGACGTGATAGTCATCGAGGGCAAGGATTATCTTGCCGGGAATGGCGGCGATGTCGTTGATTAGCGTGGTCAGAACGGCCGTGACCGGCGGCTGGGGGGATTGGAGCATATCCAACGCTCCATCGCCTATGGCGGCGTCTGTTCCCACCTGGTTAGGGCCCGCGGCGCGCTGCACAGCGGCGATGATATAAGCCAGGAATTGCGCCAGGTCGCTGTCCCCTTCGTCCAGCGTGATCCAGGCAAAGCGATTTGGGAATTCAGGTATTGGGTTTTGAGACTGGGAGTGTGCCGGCGGGTTTGCTGCCAGATCGGCGAGCCATTCACTGGCCAGCGTAGTTTTGCCGAAGCCGGCAGGGGCGGAGATAAGGCTCAGCTTGTGACCGAGTTGCAGGCCCTGATTGAGCTGGTCAATCAGGTGCGGACGTTTTACCAGGTTCGGCTGCAGAGGAGGAATGTACAGCTTCGTCTGCAGTAACGTTTCACTCACGCAAGCATTATAAACGAAAACAGCAACTATTTGCGACTGCCCACCGCTTATCCGTTCGCCGATGGCGTATCCTGGCTGATTTCAAAATCCAATTATGAAGAAGCCAGGGTATCCAGCCGATCCACCATATCGGACAAAACAGCAAAAGTTTCTTCCACCACGTCAGGCTTTGTCATATCGACGCCGGCCAACTTAAACAGATCCATCGTATACAGAGAATTGCCTGACTTGAGAAAATTGAGGTAATTATCGACCGCGCTACTCTCACCGGCCAGTACGTGAGCGGCAAGAGCATGGGCGGCGCTGATACCGATTGCATATTGAAAGGTGTAATAAGGTTCATACAGATGCCCGAACTGTGCCCAGGTAATCGCCGTGCGCCCCGGGTCATCCGTCATGGTATCGCCGTACCCCTCGCCATAAAGACCGGCCATCAGCTCGTTAAGAATATCGGCCGTCAACGGCTTACCTTCCTCCGCCCTGCTGTAGACTTCAAACTCAAAACGAGCAAGCGTAGGCATGATGAAGAAGTAGCGATGAAAATTGAACAGGGCTTCATCGATAAGGGCCATCTGGAAAACAGGATCATCGGCTCTGGCTTGCATCAGGTGGGCTCGTAAGAGAGCCTGGTTAAAGTTAGAGGCCGTTTCTGCGGCCGACGAAGAAATGGCAAAAACATCATTATAGATGTGTGGCTGGGTGATATCTGTCAGGTAACTGTGCATCGCGTGCCCCAACTCATGGGCCAGAATGCTCACAGCCATCAACGTGTCGTTGTAGCTGGTAAAGATAAACGGAGGCGTGCTATAGCCAGGATAGCATGCCGCCCCCTGCGCCTTTCCGGTATTGGGCGCATAATCGACCCAGCCATTCTCCAGACAGCCCTGTCTCAGAACAGCCACATACGCTTCACCCAAAGGAGCCATGCCCGCGCAAATCATATCGACGCCGTCTCTATAGGGAACGGCCGGCTGATCTTTCACAACTGGGCCCAATGTTATGGGGGCCCAAATGTCATAGGGATGCAGCTTCTCTACGCCTAATACCTTGCGTTTGACTTCCCAATAGCGATGCCAGGTATTGAGGTTGGCTTTGTAAGTCTCTATCAGATTGTGGAATACCTCAACAGGCATATTGAAGGGCGCTAACTGCGCTTCCAACACCGAACTGTAGCCACGTGCCCGGGCTAAAAAGAGATTTTGCCTCACGCTGGCGATATAGTTGCTGGCCAGTGTGTGTTTCAAGTCCAGGTACCCGTCACAATAGTTTTCCCAGGCCGTGCGGCGCAGTTCCCGATCCGGGTCCTGAATACCTCTTGGCGGCACGGTGGCCTGGACCACTGCATGGGATTCGCCCTGGCTGTCCTGCGCATCGGCGAATTTCATTTCCAGATTGGTCAGTTCCCCGAAGGTCTGGTGAGACTGGCTAAAAGGCTCCTGCACCATGCCCAGAAGCTCTTCTACTTCGGCCGAACGCCTGTGGGCTTTCTGACGTAAAAGATCGTCAAAATAATGTTCATAAAGCGTGAGGCGCTCCTCTTCTTCAGCCCAGTCCAGAAGGGTATCTCCGAGCTGCAGCATTGCCGGCTCGGCAAAGGCGGACTCCGCTGTAAATGCCGCGTATAGCCCAATCACCCGGCCCATACTCTCTTTGGCTGCCATATCACTGGCGTCGACGGAGTTGGCCATAAAAGCATAAACGTAAAGACGCATCAAGCGCCGGTCCAGGCTGGTGACAAGCGTCAGCCAATCGGCCAATTCAGCGGGTCCCTGGGTTAGTTTGCCGTCAAAAGCGGCGAGTTGGGGCAGGGCGGACTCCACGGCTTCCGCCTCCGCCTTCCATTCAGCCCAGGAAGCAAAAACCGCTTTGCTATTCCATTTACTCTCCTGGGGTACGTCTTTCCGCTCTAATACGTCACCTGCCGTCATGATATTTTCTCCCTACCACGCCCATGCGCCCTCTCAGGATCTCAAATAGGAAAGCGCCTGCATGATTTATGCTACTATCTATCTGCGCCAATCTTCGCGCAGCAGTCCCATGAA
This sequence comes from Promineifilaceae bacterium (SeqCode), assembly GCA_046259725.1. Classification (GTDB taxonomy): domain Bacteria; phylum Chloroflexota; class Anaerolineae; order Promineifilales; family Promineifilaceae; genus JAACFF01. The sequence continues at coordinate 10,096 of JBJYWZ010000508.1, forward strand.
GATTAGGTCCCAGCGCTTCCCGCCGCGATAAAGAGCCTCTGCGACGCGGCCCTCCACTTTGTAGCCGGCCTTTTCATAGGCGCGGATAGCGCGGGTGTTATAGCCGAAGACATTTAGAGACAGCCTGTGCAGGCCCAGCTCTTCAAACGCGTAGCGGGCGATGATCTGCATCACTTCCGTGCCCAGACCTTTGTCCCAATAATCCCGGTCGCCGATGCCGATACCGACCCAACTGTTACCGTTATGAAATGAAATGCCGTCGAGCCCGACGAAGCCGATTGGTTTGTTTTCGTCAAGCGTGCGGATCATAAACTGGACTTCCTCAAATGAATCATCTTCCTGCTGCTTTTCGAGCCACTCCCTGGTCTGTCCGGCGCTCCACAGGCGAACGGGGTCGCTGTCGAGCAGGCGGGCATATTCGCTGTCGCGCTGCCATGTGGCTAACAACCTGGCATCTCTCTCAGGCTCGATCGCCGCCAGGCGAACATGCTCCCCGCTAAAGATATCGTCAATCATCGGCTTTTCTATTCGCCCATGCGGTCCAATCAGCCGCCAGCAGGCCGAAGCGAAGGAGATCCCAGCGCCGGCCAAAGCGGTAAACCGCCTCCCGTTGGCGGACTTCTTCGATAAAGCCCTTTTCTTGTACTGCAGCAATCAGGCCTTCATTGTAGGCCGGCACAATCAGGTTCAGACGATGCAGCTGCAGTTCATGAAAAACATACTGCTGCATCAGCGTGAGCGTCTCAGCCGCAGACGGCCGTCCGTATTCGGCGAGGTTCTTCATGTTCAGTTTCATAGTGGCGGCGCCGTTGCTCCAGTCCACCCAATTCAGGCCCGCGATGCCCAATAGGTCGCGCTCATCCAGTGTGCGGATGCCGAACCAGAAACTGTTCCGCTTTTCATCCGCTTCCTTCAGCAGCTCGCCCAGCATCTTCTCGGCCTGCGCGGCGGACAGGGGATGTGGAGGTGCCTCATCCATAAGGGGGATGTAACGGCTGTCCTGCGTCCAATCGGCGAGAGCCGGCGAGTCTTCTTTCGCGTCGACGGCCGTTAAGCGGATCGTTTCGGCGGTAAACAAGGGTGTGTTAAACATAGTTGGTTGGCCAGAATCTCTGGGGTCTTTGTCTCTGCGGCCTGCAAATTCTCAACTAAAAACCTTTGAGGTTTATATCAGCGCCTTTTGATTGGGAACTGGATTTCCATTATATACTCTTCAGGCGATACGCCGGAGGGCGGGCCCTGCAGATGGATCTCGCGGTTGGGTCCGGCGATCTGGTAGCCGTTGGCCTCGACCCAATCCATGATCGCCTGGTAAGCGGGACGGAAATCGTCCCAGGGGCCGGTGCGCACCACGGAGACCATGAGGCCGCCGGGCAGCTCGCCAATGCGCGCCCGGCTGCCGGAAGGCAGGTCAGCGCCCGCATCCACCGGGATGGCCGCGGCGACGTCGGCGTTGCGCGGCGTGTACTCCTCGTCGTAATAGATGGCCAGCTGCGGCCCGGCGAGCGAGATATTGTTCTGGGCCAGCGTCTGGCGCAGCTCTTTGAATAAACGGCCGATTTTGCTGTAGCTCTCGATCCTGTCGCGCAAAATTGCCACGCGCTGCGGGGTCACCTCTTTGGCTTTGACTTCGTAATCGCTCATGAGCGTCTCCTGGATAGCTGGTCAGCCCTCATTTTCAGTTTTCCATTTACCGTTGACTGCTGCTCGGCCCAGCCCGGCTTCCAGGGCCATGAGCATCAGCTTGGCGCGGTCGGTGGCATGCACTTTGAGCAGCACGTTGGAGATGTAGTTGCTCACTGTCTTGGGACTCAGGCTTAAGATATTGGCGATTTCGGCGTTGGTCTTGCCCTGGGCGATGAGCTCCAGGATTTCGCGTTCGCGCGCCGTGAGCTCATCAAGAATATCGGCCGATACATCCGGCGCCGGGGCTGTGAGATAGCTCAATACCCGCTGGGCAATGCCGGGGCTGAAAATCGCCCCGCCGTCGGCCACGGTGCGGATAGCGCGCAGCAGCTCTTCCTGCTCCGTGTTCTTGAGCAGGTAACCGCTGGCTCCGGCGCGGATCGCCGGAAAGACCGAAGTGTCATCTTCAAAAACAGTCAACACCAGGATGTGGATATGAGGGCTGGTGCGGCGGATGCGGCGCGTTGCCTCGATGCCGTTGACGCCGGGCATACGCAGATCCATCAGGATCACGTCGGGCTGAAACTCGGCGGCCATTTCAATCGCTTCCCGGCCGTCCCTGGCCTCGGCGATGATTTCCAGATCGGGCTGCGCGGCGAGAAGAGTCTGCAGGCCGCTGCGAGTGATGGTCTGGTCATCAACGATAAGAACCCGTATCTTGTCCATACCTGTATTCTACCCCGGTTCAACGGGCAGCGGCAGGTGAGCGATCACGCGCAGACCGCCCTGCGGCAATGGCTCAATGAGGCAGCTCCCACCGACTTCGGCCGCGCGCCCCCGCATGGAGAGCAGTCCCAGACCGTCTCCGCGCTGCGGCGGCCAGCCCTTTCCGTCGTCTTCAATATGCAGCGTCAGACCGCGAGTTATGAAGGGCAACTCTCCCCCGGTCAAAGCAAGCCGGATGGTCACCTTACGGGCCTCTGCGTGTTTCTCGACATTGGTAAGGGCTTCGAGGGCGATATAGTAAACGGCCGTTTCCACCGCCGCAGGCAGTTGGGGCAGATCAGCCGGCACATCCAGACCCACGGTAAGCGTTGTCAGAGCACCCGCACGCTCGCGCAGCGCACCGGCCAGCCCCAGCAGTTCCAATTCCGGCGGGTGCAGCTGGTAAGCGAGCTGCCGCACCTCGTCACTGGTGGCGTTGAGCTGGCGGTTGATTTCGTCCAGGATTTCCGCCACTGCCCCCGGATCGTCGCGCAGCAGCCTGTTTGTCTGTTCGATTTTGTGCGACAGCCCGGCCAGCTGGTGCCCAATGCCATCGTGCAGGTCGTTGCCCAGCTGGCGGCGTGACTCTTCGCGCGCGGTCACGATGCGCAGCCGCGCCTCTTCCAAATCAAACGCGAGCAGCGCTCCGCCGACAGTGGGGCTGATCTGCCGCGCCAGATCGTCCAGCAGGCGTGTGTCGGCATCCCCCAGAGGCTCGTTAGGGGATCGCTGCGCCGCTTCCAGCTCGCCAATCGTTTCCCCGCTGTAAATGAGGGAGAAGCTACTTGTCTCATTGGATGGCGATCCATAAGCCGCCGCGATGCGCCGGCCGCCATTGCGCCCCATGTGAATGGCCACGTAAGGCAGCTTCAAGGATTGGGCGATTGTGGCCGCCGTGATCTGCAAGGTCTGCGCCGCGTTTACCGTGGTCTGCATCTCCTCTCCCAGGTGCGTGAGAATCTGATACGGTTCGTCACGCCACCCGTACATCATGCGGTTCACACCGCGCTGCAGCCAGCCGCGCAGACGTCCAAATAAAACGGCGACTAGACCCGTGGCCGCGAGAGAGATAGCGAGGTTGGCTTCCGTCTGAAACAAGTAACTCAAGTAGCCTACAACAGCCACGTAGATGCCCACGACGGCCAGGGTCAGGCCGCTGTAGACGAGCGTGCGGTTGATGACCAGATCGATGTCGAAAAGATTGTAGCGCAGGATGGCGATGCCTATTGCGGTGGGAATGCCCAACAGGGCGAACAGCAGCACCACACTGCTCAAAAAGCCACCCTGATCCTGAATCCCCATAATAAAGAACTCCACCGTAAAGACAACAGCAAAGAGACCGGCGGCATAGAGCAGCCATTTGATCTGCGTGCGTTCCACAACGTCTGCCTGCCGGTAGCGGGCAAACAGTGATAATGTTGAAAGAATGACCAGGCCGACCATGGCCACGCCCCAGACAGGCATGAAATAGGTTTCCCAGGTCGCGGGAATGAATCCAACCGGGATGTTAACCGGCCAGGGGATGTTGATCACCTGGCCGCCAAAATATTCGCCCAGAGTGGCCACAGTGGCGACAATAAAGATAAAGATTAGAGCCAGGAAAAGTCCCAGATAGTTAACCCAGCGCCAGCGCAGGGTGGGTGGTTTCCCGTCGGGGAAATTCAGTGGAATGAGAATGATAGGAAAAATCAAGGGCACCCAGTTCCAGGTGTTGAACCAGGCAAACAAAAGAAAGAGCAGGCCAAGATTTGCGGGCGGATTGTTAAGATAGGAGGGACTTGGGAGCGGTATGGCCGATACAAGCGCGGGTATCATCAAGAGCCAGCCCACCAGATTGCGCGGCTGGCGAGAGATAATCAACGCAGCGACGATAGAGAAGAAAACCGGCAGCAGCAGCCGCCAACCAAGTGCATCAGCCCACTCCGAAGGCGTGGGCTTGCCCGTTAAACTCACCAGCCAGATAGCTAGTCCGGCCAGTGATCCAACCAGGCATAAAACAGCCAACAGCCAGGCCAGTATGGCGCTGCGCCTTAACTTCTCAGATCGTTCTTGTGCGACGTGATTTGCGACCAAGATATTCTCAGAAACTGGGTTTTTCAATTCAACCAAACTACTTCAGATTCTGCTTCGTAAAAACCCAGTTTCTATTTATGCTATATTATATCGCCGATATAACCAAGTAATGTATAAGTTGAATTCTCAGATTCACGCGCCCTTGAGTTCGACGGCCGTTTCCGGCACGGTCGCCGTATATGTGGCCAAAGCAACCAGGAATAATCCGACCCCCCACACGAGCTCCGCGACCATTCCCGGCCCGTCAGGAGTAGCGCCGATGATTAAAGGAATTTGTATCGCCAGCCAGAGGAACGCCGCAAATACAAGGGGCATCCAGCGCTGCCAGCCGCTCCAGCTGCCGGCCCGCGCCACGCCGACACCGGTCAGCAGGACACCGAAGGCCATTAACATGCCACCTATCGGGAAAAGGATGAAGATCGGGCTATCTTGGTTGCTCAGGAAAAGCTGAAAAAGGCCGACCACAATCAGCAGCAAATAACCCAGTGCAACCATACCGGTACTGATTTTGCCGAAAAGGCCACGAATGCCATCAGCCCATAGGATACCCAGGTAACCAACGGCAATGCCCGCCATGGCCACGAAGAACATAAGCTCGTTGGCGATAAACAAAGGCCCTTTGGCGTCAGGCGCCTGCAGCCCGAAAGCGTACTCCACGATAATCGCTAGAATCCACAGGGCCGCACCCGCCATCCCGGCCAGGCCCGCTCTATGTGCACGTGCTGTATTTATCATCTCGAAAATCTCCTTAAATTGCGTAGCGCGACCTTCAGGTTACGAGCACAAACTGAAGCAAGTACTACAAGTTTTCATTCGTGCATAAACTGCATGGCAACAATGTAGCACTTGCCAGGGTGGGGACCTAGGGAACTATTCCTCATTTTCCAGGGAAGATTTCTTGGGAACGGTAGTGGACGTCCGCGCACGCGCTGCCGCCGCGGGCGGGGATGATTATGGCAGCCAGACGGCCGTTACACCGGCGACCGCAAATTCAGCGGAAACCAACCTATCAGCTGGGCGAGCCAGGGCTGGTTCCGAGCACAAAATTGGCCAGGTCTTCTTTGAGCCGCACCAGGGAGGGCAGGTGAATATACATCATGTGGCCGGCTTCGTAATAGGCCATGGAAACATTCTCCACCAGCGAGGGATCGAGACCCAGGTGGTCGAAGGTGTAGCGCGTGGCCATATACGGCGTGGCCAGGTCGTAGTAGCCGTTGGCCACGAAGACTTTCAGAAAGGGGTTGATGCTCATTGACTTGCGCAGCGTCTCGGCCACGTTGATGTACTCGTTCTGGTATTTTTCGTAACTCCAGGGCTGGACGCGCCCGGTAAGGATTTCATAGGGCAGATCGCTTTCGAACTGCAAGCTACGGCGGACGTAATCATTGAATCCGGCGGTGTAGGGGCCCTGGATGTTGGCGTAGCTGGGATCGTACTCGTAATTCTCACCGGCCGCGTCGCGGTCGATGCCCAGGAAACGGCCGTCGAGACGGCCGACGGTGCGCCCCTGATCGCGCAGCAGTTCCTTGACAAAGCGGTGAATCTCGATGCGCAGATCGCTCTGCTCGATATAGGCGGGGGACAACCCCGTATAACGGGCCAATTTTTGTACGATGGCCGCGCGCCCGTCCGCCGGAAGCCGCGCCCCCTGGAACAGCGCCGCGGCGTATTCCCCCTGGGCGAACGCTTCCACCTCGGCCAGAAGCGCCTGCAGGTCGCCCATCAGTGAAGCCTCGAGCCGCTCATGGTACCAGGCTATCGCCGCGTAGGTCGGCAGGAACAGAATGTAAGGCTGGTCGTTGCCGGGTCCGAATACCGCGGTCTGGAAATTAAGGATAGAGGAGATGAGCATAATGCCGTTCAGATAAAGGCCGTGATTTTCTTGCAGGAGGCCGCTGAGTGCCGCGGAGCGTGTCGTGCCGTAGCTCTCGCCGATCAGGTATTTAGGCGAGAGCCAGCGCTGTTCCCTTGTGGTGTAGAGGCGGATGAATTCGGCGATAGATTCGATATCTTTCTGGAATTCGTGATACTGTTTCGACTCTTCCCCTTCCACCGGGCGGCTGTAGCCGGTGGTGACGGGATCGATAAAGACCAGATCGCTGACGTCGAGCAGCGAATAAGCATTTTCTACCAGCCGGTAGGGTGGGGGCGGCAGGTGGCCATCCTGGCCCAGATCGACACGCCGGGGACCGAGCAGGCCCATGTGCAGCCAGACGGACGAGGAGCCGGGGCCGCCGTTGAAGGAGAAGGTCAACGGCCGTTGGGCGCTGTCCTGTATATTGTCAAGGGTATAGGCCACGAAGAAGATGCTCGCCTTCTGTTTGGCGCGCCCCTCTTCGTCCTCTTCGCGCAGCACAAACGTGCCGGCCGTCGCCGTGTATTCAATTCTACGGCCGTCGATTTCCAGGCTGTGGCGGCTCGATACCAGCCGGTCTTCAATTTCTAGTTTTTCGCCGTGTTCTGGTTTTTCGTTTTGCTGCTCATCGGACATAGGTCATCACGTTTGCTTACTATGGGTGAATCGACCTGAGATTATAATGGATGGGGGCGTGCATGCAATCTCCCTCGCTGCGGTTTCCTATCAGTGCCGCCCTAATTGGCCCGGCTCGATGACAAGAACAACAACGGAGCCGGGAAAGCCGGCTCCGCTTTTTGCCCCCTCCCGAGAGAAACGGCTGGCTTATTCGACGACGGTGAAAGGCCCGATGGCGCCGATGGCCAGATCGGGCGGCGATGACCAGCAGACTACGTAAACGGGTCCTTTGTCCACAAAGAACTCGAACTGGCTGTTTTCGCCCGGAAGCGCTTGACGCAGGGTGAACATGTCAGCCCAGGAGGGCGGAGAGTCTTCAATGGTCGAAGCCATGAGGTCGCTGAAATCTTTGCCGGGCTCCAGATTGAAGGCGCTAACTGCGTATTTCTCTTTATCTAAATCCTGGATATCCAGCGTCATGGTGATTGAGCCTGCCTGTAGTGCCAGCGAGTCTTCATAGACGCACGTGCCCTCCGCGAAAGTGACCGTAAGCTCGGATACCGGCGCCTCAGCAGGGGTTTCCGCCTCTGGCTCTGCCGGCATTGCCTCCGCTAAAGCGCTTTTCAGCTTCGCCAACGACCCCTCACTGATATACCACGCTTCGGTGACAATTTTGCCGTCCTTGATCACGTAGACATCAGTAGCCTCCACCGGGGCCACACCAAGTTGGCGCGTGAAATCGTGCCAGGTGGTTGTTCGCGTGGTCACCACATCGTTATAAACGCTGAGTACCTCGATTTCCATCTTGAAATGGCTGGCGATATTCTCTTCCAGCACGGCGCTGATCTGCTCTTTGCCGCTGTATATTTCCGTACCGGCCGGCGGCAGTCCGAAAATATAGAACATCGCGTCGTCGTCGTAATAAGCCAGCGCGCCCTGCAGATCGCCGGCGTTGAGGCGTTCGGCAAGACCCGCCACTGCCGACGACACCGGCTCGGATGTGGTGCTTGGAACTTCCACAGTCTCTAAAGCAGGAGGCGGCGCAGCCGCCTGGACCGTGCAGCCAGCTAAAATCAGGGCTCCCAAAGTAACACTTATGAGTAAAGAGAATCGTTTCGTCATCATCATGCTCGATCCTTATTTGTCTTTCGCCGTTTAGAGCTGGCTGCGGCGCTGGTAAGGTTTACTTGCGACCAGAGACCAGGATGTATCCTTCGGTGTTCGTGAACGTTTCCTCCGGCACACCTGTGTAGCCGTTGTAGCTGACCGTCGCGCATACCTGTTCAGCGTCTTCAGCCAGCGGCGCATCATAAAGCTTCATATAGAGTGTCATGCCCGCCAGTTCTCCCGTGCCCTGGGCCACCGCACGGCCGAAATAGGTGCCTTTGCTGGCAATGAAGACCCAGCGGCCTTCCCAGGCGCTGCCCGGGTAGGCATACGGCTCAAGCCTCATCGTACCTCGAATGCTCACACTGCCGTTCTTGTTGTTGATCGTGGCGCTTGCGATCGTGGTGTTGATGCCGTCCAGGTAGGGAGAATCCGAAACATGAACGTTCACGTGGACATAGTCACGAATGTGCATGATCTGATCCTCTTTACCTGAGAACGTCGGGTTCAATGTCTCCAGCATGGCACAGTCATACTCGTAGGACGTCAGCCCTTCGATGCGCACTGCTTTTGCCTGCGTCTGAACAGCGCCGGCCAGCAGAAGGGCTCCAACAAAAACCAATACCAGAACAGTGACTACTCGCTTTTTCATGGCAAACCTCCTTTGCTCTTGCGGGTAATGTGATAACGGGTGACTGCATACCCTTGAATAACTACGCTCAGGCTACCACCTGCTCGCCAGCAACGCGCTTCGCAATCGCCAGGAAATCGCAAGGGATTGTGTGGCCAAATAGAAAGTTTTATAATGAAAGTCAGCCGCATACGTCAGGGCCGTTTGTTTCCAGCTATCAAGGGGGATGGGATATGGCGGGTCTGTCTATCTTTCTGTTGGGGCCATTCCAGGCAGCGCTGGACGGGCAAACTGTAACCGGATTCGAATCCAACAAAGTAAGAGCTTTGCTGGCCTATCTGGCCGTGGAAGCGGAACGGCCGCACGCGCGCGAGACACTGGCCGGACTGCTGTGGCCGGACTATACCCATACGTCTGCGCTCAATAATCTGCGCTCTGTTCTGGCCAACCTGCGCCGGACCATTGGCGACCGCCAGGCCCAGCCACCTTACCTGCTCATCAGCCGCAATACTCTGCAGTTCAATGCCGCCAGCGACCACATGCTTGATTATGAAAGGCTGCAGAACCTGCCGCAGCGCTCAATTGAACAGCTTGAAGCGGCGGTCGCCGGCTGCCGTGGTGCTTTCATGGAGGGATTTTCGCTGGAGGACAGCCCGCCTTTTGAAGAGTGGCTGCTTTACCGGCGCGAGCAGGCCAACCAACAGCTGCTGCAGGCACTGCTCTGCCTGGCGGCCCATTACGAAGCCTGCGGGGATTACGGGCGGGCGGCTGAGTACGCGCGGCGGGCTCTGGCGTTGGAACCGTGGCATGAAGAGGCGCAGCGGCAGCGAATGCGCGCGCTCTTCTTCAGTGGCCAGCGCAGTTCAGCCCTGGCGCAGTACGAGGCCTTCAGCAGGCTGCTGATGCAGGAGCTGGGCGTTGACCCGGCGCGCGAAACGAGCGAGATGGCGGAAAGCATCCGCAGTGGGAAGCTGGCGCCGCAGATAGTTATCAGCGATGACGGCCGTGGAATTTCCCCTCCGGCGCCGGGCGAACCACCCTTTAAGGGTCTGAACTTTTTCGAGGAGGCGGACGCTGATCTCTTTTTCGGCCGTGAAAAATTGACCGCGCAGATGCTTGGTCTGGTAGAGGATTGCTTTGAAGACCAAACGACCGGCTATCGTTTGGTGACGGTGATTGGCGCTTCGGGCAGTGGTAAGTCGTCGGTCGTGCGCGCAGGACTTGTCCCGGCGCTCAAAAGCGAGGGGCACTCTTTCCCAGGATCAATTGTCGTGCTCACACCCACAGCACGGCCGTTGGAGGCACTGGCCCTGGCATTGACTGCCGGAAATGGTTCCCTGGCCGGGACGGCCGATTTAATGGACGACCTGGCGCGTGACCCGCGCTCTCTGCATCTGGCCGCCGCGCGGCTGGCGTACCAGAATGGTGCATCCTTGCTCCTGATCGTGGACCAGTTTGAAGAGCTGTTCAGCCAGTGCCGCGACGAAGATGCTCGCGAGGCTTTTGTGGATAACCTGCTTTACGCGGCGCAAATGCCTGGCGCGCTGGCCGTTATCGTCGCGCTGCGCGCCGATTTCTATGCTCAATGCGCCCCTTATGAAAATCTGCGCCAGGCGTTATGCGCGCGCCAGCTGTACATTGGCGCGATGGGCCCCGAGGAAATGCGGCTGGCCGTCACCGAACCGGCACGGCAGGGTAAGTGGTCTTTCGAGCCTGGTCTGGTTGGTCTGCTGCTGCGCGATGCCGGTGAAGAGCCGGGGGCGCTGCCGCTGCTTTCGCACGCCCTCCTGGAAACCTGGAAGCACCGCAGTGGTCGGACAATGACCCTGGCCGGTTACCAGGAAGCGGGCGGCGTGCAGGGAGCGATCGCGCGCACGGCCGAAATGGTATACCAGCGGCTGTCGGCGGAACAGCAGGCTGTCGCTCGTGATATCTTCCTGCGCCTTGCCGAACTGGGCGAAAGCGGGGCAGGTGAGATGCAGGCGGCGCTGTATACGCGCCGCCGCGCCGATCTGGCGGAACTGTTCCCGCGGCCGGAAGCGCGAGATGAAGTTCAGACAGTGCTCAACAAGCTGGCTGATGCGCGGCTGATTACGCTCTCGCAGGAGACGGCCGAGGTGGCGCACGAAGCGCTGATCCGTGAGTGGGACAGGCTGCGCGAATGGCTGGATGAGAACCGTGAGGCCATCCGTCTGCAGCGCCAGCTTACAGCGGCGGCCCAGGATTGGGAACGTTTGCAGCGCGACAGTGGGGCCCTCTACCGCGGGGCGCGGCTGGCTCAGGCTACGGAATGGGCTGCCTCCTTTCCAGGCCGGCTGAGCGAGCAGGAAGCTCTATTTCTGGAAGCAAGTCTGGCCGCAGAGCAGGCACAGCAGGCGGCCGAGGAAGAACGGCGTTTGCGCGAACTGCAGTCGGCGCAAACCGTGGCCGAAGAACAGCGCCTGCGCGCGGAGGCGGAAGCGCAGCGGGCGCAGGAGCAGGCAGACTCAGCCGGGAAGCTGCGCCGGCGCGCCGTGTTGTTGGCCCTGGCCGCGGGTGCGATGGCCATTTTACTGCTGGCTGCGTTCGGCCTGGCGCAGCTGGCAAACCGCAGCGCCCAGGAGGCGCAGGAACTGA
>JBJYWZ010000509.1:0-2643 GCA_046259725.1 Promineifilaceae bacterium (SeqCode)
TTGGCATGAAAGCTGATGGAGAGGTGGGAAGCCCTGGATACGCGGATTTAGGCTCGGGACTGAACCATGGACCACGAGGACGACGCCATGTCGCTGCCGAATCGCCTGTTATTGATCGTTACGGCGACGCTGGTCGTTGTCTTTGTCCTTTTGGGGCTGGCTCTAGTCTTCAACAACTTCGTCGTCAATCTCTTATGGTTCAAGTCCCTCGGCTATGAGCCATACTTCTGGTATCGCCTGCTCTACCGCTATGTCCTTTTTACAGCCGCTACTCTGTTCTTCTTTCTGATCTTTTTTCTCAATTTCTGGATCGGCGCGAAACATTTGGGGGTGAAGGCGCCGTCTCGAGCGATTGTGGGGAGTGGCGCCCGCGGACGCTGGCGCGAGCGGTTGCAGCGCTTTCAGGGGCGCTCCCTGGTCCTCTATCTGCCGCTGTCCCTGGCGCTCGCGGCCATCGTCGCGCTACCGCTATATCTCCACTGGGAACGCGCGCTGCTCTATTTCGCTAGCCAGAGCGCTGGAATGGACGATCCCGTCTACGGCCAGGATATCACCTGGTATCTATTCTCGCTGCCGATCTACTCGTTGGTCCTCAGAGAGGTGCTGATTGCCTTTGCAGTCGCCCTGCTGGGACTGATGCTGATGTATAGAATCGAGAATCAAGTCGTCCCGGCCGATCCCCGGCCGCTTCCACGCAGCGCAAAGGTCCATCTCAGCGTCATGACGGGTCTGACATTCGTCATCGGGGCGGGCTGGTTCCTCCTGCAGCGCTACCAACTGCTCTATTCGGATCGACACATGCCGCTGTTCTACGGTCCGGGGTATGTCGAGATGCACGTGACCCTACCATTGATATGGTTGTGCATGTTCTTGGTCCTGGTCCTTGGCCTGCTGAGCGTCCGTTTCCTGACCAGGAGCAAGGGGCTGGTCGGGGTGGTCGCGACGGGTGTACTACTGCTCGTGGCGATTGGCGCCCGCCACTCGTCAATGATCTCCAGAGAGCTGCAAAAGTATCTTGTGGAGCCGAACGAGCTGAGCCTCGAGGCTCCTTACATTAAGAACAATATCCGTGCAACCCTGGCCGCCTATCATCTTGATGATGTAGAGACTCGAGAATACGCGACCAAGGGGTTGCCATGGCATGTATCGACGTCCGAGCTGAAGAGCAGCCTGCAGAACATACCGATCTGGGACAAAGACGATTTATTCAAGGTATTCAACGAGCTGCAAGCTATTCGTACATACTACGATTTTAACAGCATCAGCGCCGGGCGCTACACGATTCAGGACTTTTATCGCCAGGTCTTTCTGTCGGCCCGCGAGATCGATTTGAAAGCCCTGCCCGAGGACGCAAAGAATTGGGTCAATGCATGGATGCGTTACACGCATGGCTATGGCGCGGTGATGACTCCATCGGCGCAAATGAACGCCGGGCCGATGACATGGCTGTTGCAGAGTATTCCCCCACACTCCGACTATGGCATAGATATCAAACAGCCTGGGATCTACTACGGGCTCGGCGACCTCCGGCCGGCCATCGCTCCGAACGACGCGCATGAGGTGGACTACGCAACGGACAACTCCGTCGCTACGGTCGATTACCAGGGGAGCGGTGGTGTCAGCGTATCCGGGGCGTTCAGAAAGCTTCTCTTCGCACTGTATTTCGGAGAGAAGAACATCTTTTTCACCACCCAAACCAACGCGAAGAGCCGCATGCTGTTCAGGCGCAACATCGTCCATCGGATTGAGACGCTGACGCCGTTCTTATCCCTGGACCCTGACCCCTATCTCGTGGTCACGCCGGATCGGCTCTACTGGATACAGGACGCCTACACCTCGTCGTCCTGGTACCCTAATTCACGGCCTTATGACGGACGCTTCTTCCGTTCCGGAGTGCCTTTCAATTACATCCGAAACTCGGTCAAGATCGTTGTCGATGCCTACGATGGGAGCATCGACTATTACATCGTCGATCCCAGTGATCCGATCGTCCAGGCATATGCGAGGATATACCCGGGTCTATTCAAGAATTTCGCAGATATGCCGAAGGAACTGAAATTTCACATTCGCTATCCGAAGACCCTATTTGATATGCAGATGGAAATCTATGCCCGTTACCATCAACAAGACCCGCGTATCTATTTCGATCAAGAAGATATGTGGGTCTTCCCGGAGTTGTTGTGGCAAAAGAACGTCACAACGATGACATCCTATTATCTGACGCTGAATCTACTCGACCCGGATCGCTACGAGTTCAGCCTACTGCTACCCATGGACTCGAAGGGGCGCCGGAACATGCGCGCCTTGGTTCTGGTCGGATGCGACGGAGACAGTTACGGCAGGATCGTTGTCTATAGCTTCTCGAAAGGCACCCTGGTCTACGGCCCACCGCAGGTCGAGTCCGTTATCGAGCAGGATCCCAAGATCTCGCGGCAACTCACCCTCTGGAACCAGCAAGGCTCGTCGGCGACCCGGGGCCGGATGGTGATACTTCCGATCGACGGTGTGGTCACCTATCTTCAGGGGGTGTTTCTGGAGTCGGCAACAGCGGCGAAGATACCCGAGCTGGTCCGCTTCATCGTGAGCGAGGGCGAATTTGCGGCCATGGAGCCCTCGCTGCCAGAGGCATTCGCCGCATTGAAC
>JBJYWZ010000510.1:0-4488 GCA_046259725.1 Promineifilaceae bacterium (SeqCode)
GCCCTGGCCATCAGCCATACCCCCAATCTGGAGGAACAGAGCAAACTGCACGCGGAAACGATGCTGCAGACGGAAGCGGAGCTGGCCGCGCTGACCGCCAGGCAGGCCTCCCTGGAAGAAGATATGCGGGTTCTGCACAAATACCTGGCACGCGTACGAGAAGGCGATCTGGGCGAGCCGCAGGCTCACCTGCGGCACAAGGCAGTTCCCCAGGCACCACCGCCGGGCGCCAAGCTGCTGGACACCTGGGCGGCGATCAGCGGTGCCCTGCTTGTTTCGACCATTATTTTGCTGCTGGCGATCAGGCCGCCTTTCTGGCTGTTGTGGGTGCTGCTCACGCTGCTCATATTCGGCATGATCGAGGCCGCACTGCGCGAACGATTAGCCCGTTTCCTATTGAGCGCGACGGTTATTATGGCGCTGATTGGCTCCGCCGTATTGATCTGGGAATATTGGCGTTGGGTTATTCCGGCTGCGCTGCTCTTTATCTTTATCTTTTCGCTGCTTTCCAACCTGCGCGAGCTGCGTGCCAGACGGGTTAACCGTGAACAGTAGGCGGTATTCACTGTTCAGTGAACGGCGGACGGACACGTTTTTCGTGCGTGCAGCCAATTAACGGCCGTTGCAGGGGCGGTTCGCGAACCGCCCGATTTCAGGCAGCAGAAAGCCCACTGATCAATTGACTGTTGAAAATTGATCATTTTCTAGGGCTGCGGCGGCGGACCGGCGTCCGTGGGGATGGGCACGCCGTCAGGAATGGCTCGCAGATTCTCGCAGGAAATGATAGTCACGTCACGCCAGACATACCCGCGCTCCTCAAATGTCTCGATGGTATCGATCCACCGTTTCTGGCCGTTTTCAAGCAGATAAATGTGCGGGCTGCTGGTGCATTTGAGCAGGATAGGATCGGCCTGCTCATAGATAATTTCCTGCACCCGCGGCGGCAGTTCCTCGATTCCCATCTGATCGATACCGAACAGCCAGGGAAGGGCCAGGATCACGACCAGCGTCCAGGCGCTGTAGGCGACGGTTCCAGCACTGAAGGTACGGTGCAGCTCGTGCAGCCACTGCCCTTCTGCGGCGCGAAATTGGAGGACCAGCAGCAGGATCAGCAGACCGATATTGACGATGTTCCAACCGATAAAGGTCAGGCGGTTAGGTGTCAGACGGTCGATACCGGTGCGGTAGAGGATGGCTGCCAGGGCATAGAGGCTGACCAATAAGGCCAGGGCAGCGACGGCAATGATACCACGGCGCAGCCAGATGGCCAGACGCGGCGTGACGTCCTCGAGTCTCAACGGCGTCGCGCCGGCCAACAGGGCGACGATGGCGAAGAGCATGGCGTTATAAACCACCAGTACATCGCGATTGTCAAACGGCGCACGGAAGTTGAATGGAATAAAAAAGAGATAGACAAGAAGAACCAGCATCGTCAGCGGCAGCAGGAGGCGCATCAGCAGAGCAATCAATCTGCTTATGCCCTCGTCAAACGGCTGCTCTGACGGGGGAACGGTTGGATTGTAGAACAGGGCCACGACGAAAACGACGATCAAGCCCAGGCCGCCGGCTAAAAAGAGGCGCAGGATGGTTTCCGGCAGCTCCACATCAAGCGCATTGAAGAGACCGCCCGTAATAATGGTGAACAAGAGCCCGGCCGAAATAAACAGCCCGCCCACGATAAATATTTCCAGTGACTTAATCAGAAAAGCGAAACGATTTTGCGGATCGCGATGCCGGGCAACCAGGAACGCACCCACGCCCGCCCAGGCCAGGAGCGGCAGGTGAAAGATCATCAACAAGAGGTACTGCTCCTGGAAAGGGATGGTGCCAAGCTGCGGGTAGAGAAACAATACGTAGGCTGCGGCGGCGAGGAGCGCCAGGGCGAATATCGCTGCTAATCGCCAGCTCTTACGGCCGACTGCGGTGAGATAAGTCAGCACAAAAACGGCCGCAAGCGGCGCGGCCAGCCAGACGATCGCGGGCGCCACGTCGCGGCTGTAAATCCCGTATCCTGCAATTGTGATGGTAAACTGATCGCCGGAGAGCCACCAGAAGAGGAACGCGTTTAGCAGCGCCAGGGGAATGACCCAGGCCCAGGCGACGACATTATCTTTTGCCTTTTTGGCCGTGTATTTGAGACGGTGAAACCAGGCAGCATAAAGCAGGTTGTCCGGAGCCGTCTCATACCCGGCGTCAATAGCCTGTTCGAATGCGCCGGCCTGGCCGGCCTTGAGCGCCGCCTGATAGACCTGCTCAAGCTGTTCAGGGTCTCCGGAAAGGTCGTATACTCTTTGCTGATAGGTCATAGTCACCACCTCCAGTTGGTGCCCGGTCTTTTTGTCTGGACACTATTTCATTATACACGCTGGTGAGGGAACAAACTCTGCCAAAGGCTGACAGAAGTTTGATGTTTGACCTATGCAAAGCATGGTAAACTCTGGTGCTGGAGCGGATGATTTCATGGAAGCAATCACAGGCATTCTTACGCTTAAACCAGGGCGCGAAAAGCCGGTAAATAATCGCCATCCCTGGGTCTTTTCCGGCGCGGTAAAGCGGGTTGAGGGCAACCCGCAGCCCGGCGACCTGGTGGCCGTCAATGACCAGCACGGCCGTTTCCTGGCAACCGGCTACACCAACCCGCACTCGCAAATCCGCGCCCGCCTGCTGACCTGGGATGCCAACCAACCCATTGACGAGGCATTCTGGCACGGCCGTCTGCAGCGCGCGCTGGACGGCCGTGAGGCGCTGGCGCTCCAACCCGAGACCAACGCCTACCGCCTGGCCAACGCCGAGGCGGACGGCCTGCCGGGCCTGATCGTCGATCGCTACGCAGACTATCTGGTATTGCAGAGCCTGACCATGGGCATCGAAGTGCGCAAGGAGATGCTCGTGGGGCTGCTGGAAGAGCTGGCCGCGCCGCACGGCGTTGTGGAACGATCGGACGTCGCCGTGCGCCGCAAGGAGGGCCTGCAGGAGCAGAGCGGCCTCCTGGTTGGCGAAAGCCCGCCGCAGCGGCTGCCGATCGTGGAAAACGGCCTGGGGTTTATCGTTGACGTCTGGCGCGGGCACAAAACCGGCTTCTACCTGGATCAGCGTGATAACCGCGCCATCTTCGGGCGGGAGGCATGGTTTACCGGCCGCTCACTGCTTAACGTCTTCGCCTACACGGGCGGCTTCTCCGTCTATGCCGCCGCGGCCGGCGCCGGCCCGATTACGAATATCGACAGCTCCATCCCCGCCCTGGAACTGGCCGAAGCCAATGTCTCGAGCGCCGCGCCGGAGCGAACAGCCGATGAATATATTGCCGGTGATGCCTTCGAGGTGCTGCGCTATCTGCGCGACGAGGGGCAGCGGTTCGATGCCGTGGTCCTGGACCCGCCAAAATTCGCCCAGAGCCAGGCCGAAGTGCAGAAGGCAAGCCGCGGATATAAAGACCTCAATCTACTTGCCCTGCAGATGCTGCAGCCTGGCGGGATCCTGGCTACCTTTTCCTGTTCTGGGCATGTGACGGCCGAGCTCTTCCAAAAGATTCTTTTCGCGGCGGCCGTCGACGCGGGACGCGAGGTCCAGATTCTGGCCCCGCTGGCGCAGGCGGCCGACCACCCCCTGCTGGTCACATTTCCCGAATCAGCTTATCTAAAAGGTTTCCTCTGCCGCGTCTGGTAAGCCGGACTCTCGCGCCGAGCGCTGGCGCAGCACTTCAAAGGCGATGACGGCCGTGGAAGCCGCGGCACCGAGTGAGCGCGGGAAGGAACGGCCGTAAGGGATGCGCAGCAGCAGGTCCGCCTGATCCAGGAAGGAGCGCGTGATACCCCGTTTTTCGCCGCCAATGAGAAGAAACAACGGCTGCGTGAGATCGGTTTCGTAGATAGAAACGGCCGATTTGCGCGCCGTGCAGGCGATGGCCAGGCCACGCGCGCGAAAGAATTCCGCCGCCGCCAGCGCTGATTCGCAGACGGCCGTTGGCAGCAGCTCGCTGGCCCCGGCTGAGGCGCGGGTCACGACGGCCGCCGCCGACAGCCAGCTGCGCGGGCGCACGACAAGGCCGCTTGCGCCGGCAGCATACAGGGCGCGCACAGCCTGGCCGAAGTTAAAGGGATCCTCGATACCGTCGAGCATCACCACGAACGGCCGTGTCTCCACGTCGGCCAGCTCTGCCAACTCGGAATAGCGGCGCGGACCGACCCTGGCCAGGACGCCGCCATGACTCTGCCCGTGGGCATTCGCGGCGAAGAATTCGTCGCCGGCTTCTTCGAAGGGTATGCCCGCATCCCGCGCCATCTTGCGCAGCCCACGCAGCGACCGCTCAAATTTGCCGGATCGCACGTAGACCGCCTGCACCTCGCGATTATGGCCGCGAATGGCGGACTCAACCGAAATACGGCCCTCGATCCAGGTGTGTTCGTTCTTTGCTGCCTCGCCTGCCATCAGACTCATTTCAATCCTATCTGCGCTATATAGTAACCGTGGCGATACCCGCGCGCCAGA
>JBJYWZ010000511.1:0-1968 GCA_046259725.1 Promineifilaceae bacterium (SeqCode)
CTGCCGGATGAGTTGAGTGCGCAGCAGTTGGAAGCGTTGTTGTTCCCGCAACGAGGCTCAACTTCCGGGCGCAACATACCGCAGCCGGATTGGGCCGAAGTACATAAAGAGTTGCGGCGCAAGGGCGTGACATTAAGTCTGTTGTGGGTGGAATACCGGCAAGAACAGCCCGACGGCTATGGCTACAGCCAATTCTGCCATCACTACCGTCAATGGGCCAAGCAACTCAAACCGATGATGCGCCATAAGCACAAGGCGGGCGAAAAACTATTCGTCGACTATGCCGGTCAGACGGTGCCGGTGGTGGACCCGCAGACAAGGGAAATCCGGCAAGCGCAGATCTTCGTGGCCACACTGGGCGCCAGCAATTACACCTACACCGAAGCGCACTGGTCACAAGACCTACCAAACTGGATTGGGGCGCATGTGCGAGCGTTGGCTTTCTTGGGCGGCGTTCCTGAAGTACTGGTTCCTGATAACCTCAAAGCCGGGGTCAAGAGCCCGCATCTGTACGAGCCGGACCTCAACCCAACCTACCTGGATTTTGCCCGGCACTACGGTGTGGCGGTGGTGCCGGCACGGGTGCGCAAACCCAAAGATAAATCCAAAGTGGAAGTGGGCGTACAAGTCGTCGAGCGCTGGGTACTGGCGCCATTGCGTAACCGCACTTTCTTCAGCCTGGCAGAGTTGAATCAAGCCATGTGGGAACTGCTGACTGAACTCAACGACCGCCCCATGCGCCATCTAGGGCAATCCCGCCGGGCGCTCTTTGAGAGCCTCGACAAGCCGGCACTGGCTCCACTACCAGTCCAACGCTACGAATTTGCCCGTTGGAAAAAGGCACGGGTGCACATCGACTACCATGTGTCCTTTGAGAAGCACTACTACAGCGTGCCTTACACGTTAATTGGCAAGGAGGTGGACATCCGGGTTAGCGAGAAAACGGTTGAGATCTACTACCAACGCAAGCGGCGAGCATCCCATCGACGTTCGCCTGCGCAGGGACGCTATTCCACCCAAAATGAGCACATGCCGCCTGCCCATCAAAAGTACAGTGACTGGTCACCGGAGCGTTTTCTGCGCTGGGCAGAGGAAATTGGACCAGATACCACCCGGCTCATCGCCGCTGTGTTGGAGTCAAGGCGACATCCCCAGCAGGCCTATCGTTCTTGCCTGGGCATTCTTGGCCTGGGCAAACGTTACACCAACGCCCGTCTGGAAGCGGCCTGCCGCCGCGCCTTGTCCGCCGGGATCCGTTCCTACAAAGGCATCCGCAATATCCTGGAAAACAATCTCGACAAACTCACAGTGGACCAACCGCCGGCTACGCCGCTTCCGTCTCACGCCAATATCCGCGGCGAAACCTATTACAACTGAGGAGAAGTTTGATGCTCACCCAACCTTTACTCGACAAACTTAGCCAACTCCGCCTGTCCGGTTTCCGGGCTGCGCTGGAAGAGCAGCTGCACAATCCCCAATACGACGACCTGTCCTTCGAGGAACGCCTCGGTTTGCTGGTCGACATTGAGACCACCCGCCGGGCGAACAACAGCCTGCGCCGTCGCGTCAAGGCAGCCCGCTTCCCAATTGTTGCCACCATAGAAGACCTCGACTTATCCGCCAAACGCGGTCTCAACCGCGGCCAAGTCCTGCAACTGGCGCAAAGTGAGTGGGTCGACCGTCATCTCAACCTGATGATTCTCGGTCCAACCGGCGCGGGGAAAACTTATTTGGCTAGCGCGCTTGGTCGGGCTTCCTGCCAGGCTGGTTACAAGGTTCGCTACGAACGCACCTCCCGTCTGCTCAAGTCGCTGGAGCTGGCTCACGCCGACGGTTCCTTCCCCAAACTGTTGCGCTCCCTGGCCCGGGTCCAGCTGCTCATCTTTGATGACTGGCTCCGAGACCCCCTTTCTCGCTCGCAAGCCAGAGATCTACTTGAGATCCTGGATGACCGCTATGGTCGCAGTG
>JBJYWZ010000512.1:0-2071 GCA_046259725.1 Promineifilaceae bacterium (SeqCode)
CCCGCGGCGGCAAAAACGGGCACGACGAATGATTTTCGCGATAACTGGACCGTTGGTTACACACCCGGCCTCGTAGTCGGTGTGTGGACCGGTAATACAGACAACAGCGAAATGATCGACGTCAGCGGCCTGAGCGGCGCCGCGCCTTTATGGTCTGACTACATGCAGGCGATCTACAGCAACCCGGAGATGCTGCAAACACTGGTTGTCAATGGCATGCCGCCGCAGAACGACTTCATAGAACCAGCGGGCCTGGAGCAGGAGTCGCTTTGTGCTATTTCTTCTGTCACTATCGGCGCCTTAGATTGCGAAGCGGGGGGAGCGGAGTTGGTTCTGCTCACGCCGGATGAGGCGCCCGAGACGTATCCTGATGTGGAGACGCCCGTCATCTGGGAAAAGCTGGAACCGGCCGTCGAACGCATACCCGCCTTGCCCCTGCCACCTCTGGCTGAGGAACTGGTCGTCGAAAACGCCGAAGATGATGCGCCCCCGCCGCAGCTTTTCTGCCATTTCAGCGAGGGCACGGATGCCGCGCTCCTGCCTCCGGAGACGCAGCCGCAGATCTTTCTTTCTCCGCCGCGAAACGAGGAGAGTCTGAAAGCGGCGCACGAGTGGGCGCAGGCCAATAATCTGGCCATATTGCCCTTGCGGACATGCAACGAAGAACTGATGGCCCTGGCGCGCGATCCCAACCGCGTGGCCGTATGGCGCATTACAGAGCCCAAAGCCGGCGACACCGTGAGCGGTGTGATACCGATCGTGGGCATCGCCGATTTTGACCCGGCCGTTGTGCAGTTCTATAAGATCGAACTGGGTGTTCCCAACGGCGCCGACATCCAGTGGATGACTTTGGGCGATACGCACAATCAACCCGTGGTCAATGGTACGCTGGAGATTCTGCATGCCGATGCGCTGCCGCCCGGCGATTACTTCCTGCGGCTGATTGTGGTCAAGGACAGCAATTACGTCGGCGACCCGCACACGATTCCCTTCAGCATCGTCAGCCCTTAGAGGTCAGGCACCATCCACGTCTGAATTGGCTGCCGTCAACGTGGAATTCCCTTATGTTTACCTCTATTTTCACGTAGAGTTAGTGCAGGCTGGATTAAACTATGAAAAGATAGTGACACCGAAATAATTTCGGTAAGTTTCATATGTTATTATACCGTTGGGTAACTGCAATGCGGTCAAAACGTTCAAACTCCCAGCCTGTTCAATATGTCCCCTTCTCCCGGCCTCCCGGAGGAATCGGCGCGGGCGGATGTTTTATCCGTTTCTCGTTAGGCCTGTTTTTCCTGCTGGTGCTGGTCCTGGTTGGCGGCGCCCTGGTCGGGGGAACGGTGCTGTACGCTGACTGGACCAAAGAACTCAATGACAGCGTAACCGCGCTGGACGACGTGCCGGAACGGCAGATTTTTGAAACGAGCCGCATCCTCGACCGCAAAGGAAATGTGCTGTGGGAGATCTTTGGGGAAGGGAGACGCACGCGCGTGCCGCTTGACCAGATTCCGGGAGATATGATTCAGGCCACAATTTCCGTGGAGGATGATACCTTTTACCAGAACGCCGGGGTGGATATTCCTTCCTTGTTGGGCGCCGTCTATGGTGTTGTACGCGATCCGTCGGGCAGACCGGCCGGGGGCAGCACGATCACACAACAGTTGGTGCGCCATCTGGTCTTCGATTACGAAGAACGCACGGCCGTATCCATCGATCGCAAGGTAAAAGAGATTATCCTGGCCTGGATCATGGATCGCAATTACAGTAAAGATGAGATCCTGGAGATGTACCTGAACGAGGTCAATTTCGGTAACCTCGCCTACGGCATCGAAGCGGCGGCCAACGTCTATTTCGGCAAATCGGCCACGGATCTCTCTCTGGCGGAAGCAAGCCTGCTGGCGGCCCTGCCCCAGAGCCCATATGGCCTGGACCCTTATAACAATCTCGAAGCGGCTAAGGCGCGCCAATGGCTGGTGCTCAACCTGATGGTGGGCGAGGGCTACATCTCGCGCCTGGATGCCGAGGTCGCTTACCAGAAGCCTTTGCAGTTTGAATGGCAGGATGTCAGCCT
>JBJYWZ010000513.1:0-11753 GCA_046259725.1 Promineifilaceae bacterium (SeqCode)
ACAGAGTCGGAAATGGTCGGGCTGAGATACATGCGACCCTGGCTCACCGAGCGCACAGCGAGCATCAATTCGGCCGTGACGGCGTTCTTTAATAGATAGCCCTTGACACCGGAGCGGATCAATTGTTGAATCATCGTTGTGTCCGCATGCATGGAAAGAATAATGACCTGCGGCGCGTTATCCATTTGAAGTATGCGCTCGGCAGCCTGATCGCCGCTGAGTACTGGCATAGACAGATCCAGGATTACGACGTCTGGTTTATGTTCTTCGGCCAGTTTTACGGCGTCCTGGCCCGTGGCGGCCTCGCCGACTACGTATGCTTCCCCGCTCTGTTCCAGCAGTGCTCGAACCCCTTCTCGAACCAGATTATGGTCTTCGGCGATGACGATGCGAATCATGCTCCCTCCGAACGATATGGCACAGCGGCGAGGAGGCACGTACCTTTTCCGGGCTCCGAGTCGATCTCCAGCCGGCCGTCCACCATTTCCACTCTTTCCCACATACCTGCTAAGCCAGTCCCCTGCCCAGGCAAACCGTACTCGAGATCGGGGACTGAAAACCCATCCCCATTATCCCTGACCTCAATAAAAACGTCATGATCGTCCTGCCATAAAGTGACCCACACTTCGCCAGCCCGGGCATGTTTGGCGACGTTGGTCAGGGCCTCCTGCGTGAAGCGATATAAAGAGAGAGCTGCCAGCGGAGCCAGGTCGGGTAGGTCCTGGCCCCTGTAATTAATCTGCAAGGAGGTGTGGTTGGCGACATCCTGGCACAAACCTTCCAGGGCCGCATGGAGACCGTAGGCGTCCAAACCGGGCGGACGTAGATTATGTGATAACAGGCGCAGATTTCTCAAAGTCCCGTCGGTCATATCAATGACCTCCTGGAGGTCCTCATTGAGCTCGGAGAGTTCATCGGGTAGGCGGGAACGAATCAGCTCCAGGCTGATGGCCAGCGAGGTAAGGGATTGTCCGGCTTCATCATGTAGTTCTCGGGAGATGCGCGCACGCTCTTCCTCTTGTGCCCGCACCACTCGCCGGGCCATGTCCCGGATTCGATGGCTTTGCAGCTCGGCTCGCCGCCGTGCCCTCAATTGGGATTCGTACATACGCGAGTTGTCGATGGCGATGCCAGCCTGAACGCCGAGCATTTTCAATAACCGTTCATCTTCAACTGTGAATGTGTTGGGCCTGGCACATTGAACCGTAATCGTCCCCAAACGGCGATGGCGACTCTCGACAGGGGCTACTAACAAGGAATGGGCATCGATGCTCAAATCGATGGGCAGGCGCCGCGGGTCGCGCTGTACATCGGCTACATTTAAGGCCTTCCCTTCGGCAATGACTTCGCCGGCGACTCCCTCGCCGACATTAAGCATATATTCGTCGGGGCTTACGTCCAGGCCTGCGCTGGCCACCAAGACCAATTTATTAACATCTGGATCAAGGAGGTGTATGGTCGTCCATTCAGCCTGGGCGATGATATTCTGAACATGGGAAGCTATGAGCTGCAGAACCGGATCAAGTTCGAGTGCTTCGATCATGGCGTTGTCTATGGCCACGATGGCATCCAGTTCGCCAAGCCGGCGCTGCAAATTCTCGTACTGGCGGGCGTTGTTGACAGCGATTGCCGTCCAGACGGCCGCAGATTCGAGGAGGCGCAAATCATCCGTATCAAACGCCGCGGGGTCTACGTGTGTTGCTTCCATAACACCAATGCTCTCCTGGTGGGCGATAACGGGCACCGCTAACATGGCCTGAGGGGTGTACCCGCTGTCTTCCGTGAGTTCTCGCGCGAGCCGCTGCGTGCAAGCTTCTCCGTGAAGTATCAGTGAGCGTCCATCGCGCCAAACTTCGCCGGCAATTCCCTTTTGAATTGGGATGCGCTGGCCAATCATGTCGGGAACGCCTTCATGTTCGGCGGAGACAATTTCCAGCATTCCGTCCTGATAGATAAAAAGAAGAAGTGCTTCCGCACCCAGCAATGGCCGAAGCGAGGCCAGGACACGATTGTAGATGAGTTTCAGATCCAGCGTCGCGGCAACCGTCTGGCCAATCGTCATCAACGCGGTCAACTGCCGCACCTTTCGAGCCAACTGCAGCTCGATCTCCTTCTGCTCGGTCATGTCTTGTGCGGTTCCGCTTAGCTTGAGGACGCTGCCTTTTTCGCCCATGATGGGACGGCCGCTGGTATGCAAGACACGCTCTGTCCCATCGGCGCGGATGATACGGTGGAAGCAATCAAAACTGCGCTGTTCACGGATTGATCTATCAAACTGGTCATCCAGATATTCGCGGTCGTCGGGATGAACGTACTGCGCAATGTCCTCATAGGTACCCAGCAAACGATGGGGTGAAATACCATAGATACGATAGAGTTCGTCAGACCAGGTCATCTTGTTGCGCGAAATATCCCACTCCCAGGAGCCGACGTGCGCCATATGCTGCGCATCCGTCAGCCTGGCTTCGCTCTGCTGCAGCTCAATCAGCATCTGTTCGCGGCCGATAGCCAGTCCCAGCAAGGAGCCGGCATGATTGATGACTGAGGTCATGTCCTCGTTGGGTACTGCTGTTTCCGTGGAAAAGAATTCCAGTACGGCCGAAACCTGGTTGTCCAAAACGACGGGAAATGAAAAATAAGCGCGAATACCTCCCTCGTCCACCGGCAGTTGGCGCACGAAGCCAACATCCTTACGCACATCGGGTACTGTCACCGGGTTGCCCGTGGCAATTACTCGACCAATGGTACCCTCGCCCAATTTGAAACGGGTTTTTTCGCTTAATTCCTGAAAGGCACTGAACTGCGTGCCCTCCATAACGTACCAGATGCCGCTGGAGACAAGAACATCGGCCGAATCGGACCAGACATAGACGTGTCCCAGGGGCCAGCGCATAAACTCGCAGATCGATGTCAATACGTGGTCGAAAGCAGCGTTAACCGTGTCCGCCTCGGCAACGGCCAGCGAAATTTGCTGTAATAATGCGAGTAATCTGTGCTCACGAGCTTGCATATCAATCGTCCCACCAGCTCATTCTGTCAGCTCAAAACATTCATCTGGATCTGCCGGATTTAGTCGACTCAACAGGCAGGCTGATTAGCCGGCAACAAATCGAGTAATCAGGGCAATGCCGACAGCAGTAGAAAATTTTAACGTGTTTGTCGCATTGTGAAAATGCCTTCATTTTCCCACGATAACACCCTCTAGGGATCACAAATTCCACGAAGTCGGGTTTGTGCGCAAGAAAAGTAGGGTATTTACCCATAGTAAGCGATTTTGAGATCCAATATGCTGAAATCAGACTGTATTCTAAACCGGCGAGAAGCGCCGCATAGCAATCATAGAACACATCCATGAAGGAGTACAACATGTACGATCAAACGAGCAGGCGAACACGAAGAAGTGGTGGGGGACGGTTCAGTATTGGACGGATCATGATCGCCCTGGTGATTGCCGCCATGTCCGTCTTCGCCTATTATGCATCGAGCGAATTTAACCCGGTTACGGATGAAACGCAGCAAGTGGCCCTCTCCCAGGAACAGGAAGTGGCTATGGGCCTGCAGGCCGCGCCAGAAATGGCGCAAATGTATGGAGGTTTGCTTCAAGACCCAGCGCTGCAACAACAATTGGATAATGTATGCCAGAAAATTGCCAGCGGCAGCGAGGTTGGCACAACGGAATGGCCCTTTGAATGCCACCTGCTGAGCGATCAGGAAACAACCAACGCCTTTGCTCTTCCCGGCGGCCAACTATTTATAACGGCCGCCCTGTTTAACGAGCTGCAGACGGAAGGCCAGCTTGCTGGCGTCATGGCGCATGAGATGGGACATGTCGTTGCCCGCCATGCAGCGGAACAGCTGGCGGAACAACAGTTGGCACAGGGGTTGAGCGGAGCGGCCGTTTTCGCCGCTTACGATCCCAATAACCCTGACAGCGGGGCGACCGCACAGCAAGTCGCCGCCGTCATCAGCAGGCTTGTTACGCTTAAATACGGCCGTGAGGATGAACTGCAGTCCGATCGCCTGGGCGTACAGTTCATGTCGGATGCCGGTTACGATCCCCGGGCGATGGTCAGTGTCATGAAAATCCTGGCCAACAGCGGCGGCCCGGCGGGCCAACCTGAGTTTTTCAGCACACATCCGAACCCGGAAAA
Source organism: Promineifilaceae bacterium (SeqCode) (assembly GCA_046259725.1). GTDB lineage: Bacteria > Chloroflexota > Anaerolineae > Promineifilales > Promineifilaceae > JAACFF01. The sequence goes on from JBJYWZ010000513.1 coordinate 4,152, forward strand.
CCGCATCGGACGCATTGTGGAAGCGATCCAGACCCAGTTTCCGAACGGTGTTCCAGAGGGATTGATTCAATAAATTCGAGCAAACGAATCTGTCTGGTGATCGCAAAAAGCCCCACCGGCGGGGCTGTTTTTCATTTTTTCCGGCAAGCGACTTTTGCTCTTATCCGGAAACAGGGAAGTTTCCGGGACAATTTGAGTGAAAGGACGCTAATAAGGATCGCCGGGCTTAATTAAGCCCACGGCCATCGCGGCCTCGGGCTCGTGCTCGATTATCTCTTCAATTAGCGCCCTGGCCTTCTCCTGCAAGTTATGGTCGTCAAGAGCGCCGCTTTTCGCAAGTTGAGATTGCAGAAGCTGCAGCCGCTCCTGCGAACCGGGGCCAATATCAAGGATGTCTGCATCCACTCCCGGATATTTCTCCTCCAGCGTTTCTTTCAATGAAACATAGGCCTTATCCATCGATCGCTCTGTCTTTTGGATGATATTGTCGGGACGAAAACTGGCGACAGCGCCGGCCGCGAGGGCCTGTACAATGATTGAATATTCTTCCATTATCGCTCCTGTTTGAACTTTATCTATGCCTTAAGAAGTTGACTCTGACCTTTCAAATCACGTCTGCCCGGGCAACGACCCTGGTCCGGTCAATCGGTAGATTTTCAGTTGCCGCCCCTGCCTATTAATGGGAGCCCGAACATAAACTGCCAATCTATATCTGTGGTCTATATCCAGACATATGGAATCTGAGGGAGACCGCTTATAAGATGGGCTTTGCAGCTACTAAGTTAGCGTAGTTCATTATTTATGCAAAGGAGACAAGCATGCTTATTAATTTAGTTTTGTGGATTTTGTTGGGAGCAGTGGCCGGTTGGCTGGCCAGTATGATCATGGGACGCGACGCACAGATGGGCGCCCTGGCAAATATCGTTGTCGGCATAGTTGGCGCGCTCATTGGTGGGTTTCTCTTTAATCTGGTCGGTCTGACCGGGAGCACCGGTTTCAATTTCTGGACCTTGATCGTCGCGGTTGTCGGCGCGATTGTACTGTTATTCTTTGTGGGCCTCATTCGCCGAGCAGCGTAAAGTTCAATTAGCCTCAACTTCGGCCCCCACATTGCAAATGCGGGGGCCTTTTACTTCATATGGAACAAAATGAGATTACGCTGAAATGAATGATGGAAAAATCATCTATGCCCACGAACTGATCAAAACCTTTAACGGCGAAACGGCGGTAGATAAGCTTTCACTTGAAGTTGAACCCGGTGTCATTTTCGGCTTTATCGGCCCCAGCGGCTGCGGCAAGACCACCAGCGTACGTATGCTGTTGGGCATCTATGCCCCGGACAGCGGCGAGGTCGAGGTCTTGCAGCGCCCCCCGCAACAATTCAGACGGCAGGAGCAGGTGCAAATTGGCTACATGCCGCAGCAGTTTGTGCTCTATCCTGAATTGACTGTCTGGGAGAACCTGGAATTCGCTGCGCTGCTCTACGGCCAATCGCTGCGACGAAAAGAGACCACGCCAGAACTGCTTGAGCTCGTCGAACTGACGGGACATGAGAAGAAAAAGGTGCGAGATCTCTCCGGAGGTATGCAGCGGCGCCTCAGCCTAGCCGCTTCCATTGTGCACGATCCACGATTACTTTTTCTTGACGAACCCACGGCGGGCATTGATCCGGTATTGAGGCGAAAGTTCTGGGATTATTTTGAGACATTGAAGCAGAACGGCCGGACGCTGTTCGTAACAACGCAATACGTGGGAGAAGCCGCTCACTGCGACCAGGTAGGCGTCATGCTGGATGGCCGATTGATCGTCGTCGATTCTCCGGAGGGCTTGCGCCGCCGCGCTCTGGGAGGTGAGATTATCCGCCTGAACACCGCTTCATATTTACCCGAAGCAGATTTCAATAGACTGCGAGCACAGCCATTTGTCAAAGATGGCCAGGCAGTGCGCCTACGAAATCACGAAGTGGAGCTTGTCGTCGAGGACGCCAGCATTGCCCTCCCCAAACTGATCTCCTGGTGTCAGGCTGAGGATATAGAGGTTACGTCGGCAAGTGAATACCTGCCGGTCTTTGATGATGTCTTTGTTGAATTGATCAAACAAGAAACACTTGAGAGAGAAAATGGAGAAGATTAAGGACTTTTTTGTCGCTATATGGCAGACATGGCTGCGTATATTTGCTTTTATCAGCAAGGAGATGCGCCTTATCCTGCACCAGCCACGCCTGGTTTTCTCTCTAATTTTAGGGCCCTTTCTTATATTGTTAGTCTTTGGCGTCGGTTATAGAGAATCACCGCGTATTCTGAATACCTTGTTTGTGGTACCGGACGGCAGTGAAATCGGGCAGTACATTGAGAACTTTGTCTCCGACTCGCTGGGAGCGAACCTTAACTTCAACGGCATTACGGACAATGTCGAGGAAGCGGACCGGCAGCTTCGTCAGCGGGAAGTCGATCTGGTAGTAGTGACGCCGCCGGATCCGGCAGCAGACTGGGCCAATGACCAACCTTCCACGCTCTCCCTGTATCATTATGAGATTGACCCGCTGGAGTCGCAGTATGTTCAGGTGCTTGGGCAGCGCTCGGCGGAGGAAATCAATCGCCAGGTATTGGAAGAGGCGATAGCGGAGAGCCAGCGTGAGGCGGCTACCTGGCAAGAGGATGTGCAGAGTGCCAAGGCTAACGCGGATGCTTTGAAGAGCGCTTTCGCGGCCGGCGATGAACAAGAAGCACAGTCCTCGGCCGCCGAATTGAGGCAGGATCTGGACCTGCTCGCCATCGGTATGGGTTCCGGACTGGCAATCGTCAGGGGCCTGGAGCAAGCAGGCGGCCGTTCAAGCTCGATAGAAACGATGCTGGAGGAGCTGCAGGCAGTGCGCACGCGGGTAGACGAGGATTTATCCAACTCTGCGCTCAGTTCTGGTCTCAGTGAAGGGGAACAGAAGGTCAACGAGGTGAATGACTCTCTGAACGAAGTGAATGAAATGCTGGCTGCCTATCGCGATATGGATCCTGCCGTACTTGTTGCGCCGTTTCGCAGCGAGACGCTTACGATCACCCAGGTGAGAATAGAACCGATGCACTTCTATGTGCCGGGGGTGATTGCTCTGTTACTGCAACATCTGGCCATAACATTGGCCGGGTTGAGCATCATTCGTGAGAAGCTGGGGGGAGCGATGGAATTGATTCGCGCCGCACCGGCGTCGGCCCTGGAAGTGTTGATTGGAAAGTACAGCAGTTACCTGATATTTACGGGACTGCTCGCGGTTGTGCTCACGGCACTCATCATCTTCGGCCTGCGCGTGCCGCAGCTTGGTCTGTGGGTTAACTATGCCCTGGTGATTATTGGTTTATTGCTTGCTTCTCTGGGTATCGGTTTTCATATATCGCTCTCAGCCCAGAGTAACAGCCAGGCAATCCAATATGCTATGCTGGTACTCTTGGCATCGATATTCTTTTGCGGATTCTTCATGCCCCTGTACAGGCTGGCGCCATTTGTGCATATCATCTCCTGGCTGCTGCCGGCAACATACGGCACGGTGATGCTGCAGGAAATCATGCTCCGAGGCCTGGCGCCCAACGCGCTGCTGCTGACGGCCCTTTTCGCGGGGGCTTTCTTGCTGTTCTTGCTGGCTTGGGTGAGATTGCGCCGTCAGCTTATATGGGATTGACAGCGTCTAATCAACCGGAAGCGCGGCAGGACGATATTCATTGACAACGTGATCCGGCGCCAGGCGAATGAAGGCCGCGAGAGCGACGAGGAGCAGTCCAAAATCATCGAGCTGGCCAATCACGGGCAGGAAGCCAGGTATCAGATCAATCGGCGAGAGGAGATAGATGACGACCAGGACCGGGATTACCTTCAAGAGAAGAGGCACACGGCCGTCGCCGAATAAGCGCCAGCTCAGAAGGAGATCGTCCCCCGTCTTTTTCCAGTAATGGGGATTGATCACGCTTGGCAGTAGTTTGTAGATAAATGACATCGTTCCTGTAACTCCTTAACAAAAATGATTGTTGGTGATGCAGTAAGTATAGCGCGGCCAATCGCCGGTATTCATGTATCCAGACCCAGACAAAAGGTACGGATGGTAACATATCCATCTGTACCTTGATGCAGATCATGTCGAAGGCAGCGCCCAACACAGCGCAGGCGATATTCGCTCAAGAAGAGCCTGATGTGCTGTCCGTGGTAAAGATTGATAAACGTTTCAAATGGCGTTCAAAGCACGGGTTTTAAGAATCTTCAAACTATGACGATGCTGCGAGCCGGACCCGGCGCGGGTGGTTGGGCAGAGAATGGGGAACAGGATACATTCAAACGGAGTCAAATTGAATAACCGTGATATATAAGCTGTCGTGTAATGTATGGCCATGGAATCTTAATTGGCGGGGCGAATAAACAATGAAAACGAGAGAGATACAAATTCGCGATCCATATATTTATCCCGATCAGGAGAGCAAGACATATTACATGTTTGGGACGACCGATGAGGACTGCTGGCACGGACCGGGTCAAGGGTTTGACTGCTACAGCAGCAAGGATTTGCTTGAATGGGAAGGTCCGATTCCGGCATTCAGGCCAGCACATGACTTCTGGGGCAAAGAGAACTTTTGGGCCCCGGAAGTTCATAAATTTAACGGCCGTTTTTATATGTTTGCCTCATTTATTGCCCCGAATCGTTACCGGGGGACACAGATTCTTGCTGCAGAACTTCCGCTTCTTCTGGTAATACGGCCGTGTCCAGCAGCTGCGTCCAGTCACGGAAGCCCAAATCACGACAAACGCGCTGCACTTCCTCAATGGTGACATAGTCCGGTAGATACATTCTCAATGCTCCTTCAAATTCATTCACATTTTACCGGCTGTTCACTCTGTTGGCGCTCAACCATTATTGTGCCTCCAGGGCGCGTGATTCAGCCAGCAATTTGGCCAAACGTTCGCTTAGATTTTGCACCTCCGGAGATGCTTCTCCGTCCTGTGCAGCGCTAACTCGTTCAGTAACCTGCCGGTAACGGTCCTCGATCTTCTCAAGATCAACAATTTCGGCCGGTTTTTTGAGCATCATGCCAAAAGCCTTTTTGATAAGTGACTCAAAAATTACGCTCAGCAGCGGCGCGGCGACCAGGCCCCATACCCCAAAGGCATCGACCAGGGGCACGATAACGAGAATGGTCAACAAGAAGCTGTGTTGTTCTCGCGGCCAGAGACGTGCCTCCACAACCCACTCCAGGACCAGGAAGACAATAATCGTGTAGGCGGCAGCGCCTGCGGCCATGCTGGTGCTCTCCACGCTGCCCAACAGGAATGCGAAGAAGGCTGCAATCACGCCGCCAAAGAGGGGAATAAAGGACATTAACGCCCCAAACAGGCCAAGAATAATGGGAAAGGGGAAGCCAGCGAGAGCAGCACCGATGCCCAAAGCGACGGCCGCCAGCAGGCTCTGCGCCAGCTGGCTGCGCAAGTAGCTGCCCGCCGCTGTTTCTACTTCGCGCCAGCTGTCGCGAGCATATATCCTGCGTTTGGCCGGTAGAACCGACAACCAGAGACGCTCAAATCTCTGCTGATCGAGGCTCCAATAGAGGCTCAAGGCAATCAGCAGCAGCAGCCCACCAACCGTGCTGGTGATAGCGACCGTAACATCGACAACTGCCGGCAGCATTTCAGTGACGTCCATGCTGTTGACCTCGGGCATGGAGAAAGGCGTCGGCAGTTTGCCGGCGAGCCAGCGCTGCCAGGAATCTCCTTCTTCCCAGTGCCGATGCAGCGCCTCATACTTGATGATCGACTTGTTGATGGCATTATTTGTTTCGCTCAAGAGCAGATCGCCAAGAAGCAAGACTATAAGAAGCAAACCCACGGCCACGATCAAATATATGAGAAGCTGTGCCCAGGGCTTGGGGAGTCCAAGCGCCGTCAACTTATCGGTCAGAGGCCGGATCATGGCGGCGACAAATAGTGATAGGAAAAAGAGCAGGATGACGAGTCTGAACTGCCAGAGGAAATAGACGGCTGCCACCGTTGCCAGCACAACGGCCGTATAGATCATGATTCTTTTCATGGCAGGACTTTCTCGCGACCAGCCAGATAGCTTTCTAGATCAAGAGCGATCGCTTCCAGCTCATCTTCAACGAAATCGGTCAGCTCCGAGGGTACGGTGTCTTTCTTGCGTACCTGGCCGCGTACGTCCTGTACAAGCTGGTGCGTCTCGTAACGAAGCAAGCTCAAGCGATCACGCCCTGCTTTAAGCGGGTCTGGTTCCACGTCGGCGGACAAGACAAAACGACCCAGGAGGAGCTGCACGATGGCCGCCAGCGGAAGGGCAACGAGGGCGCCCAATATTCCGTACATGGATCCCAGCGCCAGCAGGGCCAGGATTGAAACAAGCGGGCTGACGCCAATTGCCTTTTTCATCACCCTGGGTACGAGCAGGTTATTCTCCAACTGCTGGATGACCACCGTGGCAACCACGACCCAAAGCGCCGAGATTGGGGAGATGGTAAGTGCAATGATGATAGCAGGAATCGCCCCGATAAAGGGCCCGACGACGGGCACGGCTTCCATGATTCCGGCAAAGATCGCCAGAAATAATGCGTTGGGCAAGCCGATGATTGTGTAGGCAATGAGAGCGAGGACGCCAATGATCAGGCAAAGGATCCCTTGTCCGATTATGTAGCCGGACAGCCGGGAGCTGATCTCGTCGACCAGTTCGCGTGCATCGCTTCTTTTCTGAATCGGTACCAACATCAGGCCGGCATGGCGTATGCGTCCTCCTTCGAGCGTCCAATAGATGGTGAGCAGTATGATGGCAATTGCCGGGAAGATGTTTCGAAACAGCAGTTGCCCCTGCTGCAGCATATCGGCCACCGTGACGTCTTCGGACGCTGTCTCCAGGTTGTCCGTCGATTGGACAAGCTGCAGCAGATCGTCGGGAAGGATAACCATCAGGCGCTGCAATATGATGTTGGGCAAGACTCGCAATTTGTCCAGGAGCAGGGTGTAACCTTCATTGAGTTTGCCAATTAATTCGGAACCCTGGCTGGTAAATACAGGCAGCGCAAACCAGACCAGTAGGCCAAGTAGAAGTATGCCGGCCGCAAAAATCAGGGAGATGCCAACCGGTTTTGCCACCCCGCGCTTTTCCAGCCATTGGACTATCGGGCTTATGGCGGTGCTCAGAATCACCGCCGTAAGCAGCAGCAGCACGACGTAATTGAAACGCACGAGCAGCAAGAAAAGAGCGCTAACCAGAAGCGCACCTGAGGTCCAGAGCACGATTTGCCGCAGGGGAATCTCAGGGACTTCAAAGCGCTGCATCGCTGCACTCTCCACATGTGCTGGCGGAACGGCCGCAGCGGGCGCTAACGACTGCTGACTCATTCAACAACGAGAAAAACAACCAATGTTTCACCGATTCTCAAGGTCTCCGAAACGATATTATTGCAGAACATGTATTAGTAGTAGCTTTCGAACCTATTATACTCAGATGAAAGCACATCTGCTTCTATCAAGGAGATATAAATGAGGTACAAGTATTGCAAACTCTGTCAGTGCGACTTCTGAAAGGCAACTGAATGAAGTGGATGCAGCAGCTGCCGGATATACGCC
>JBJYWZ010000514.1:0-3454 GCA_046259725.1 Promineifilaceae bacterium (SeqCode)
GGCGCGCCCAGCGAGCGCAATTCCCACCCCCATGTCAGCATGAACGGCCGTGTTGTCGTCGTTCACAACGGCATCGTCGAAAACTTCCTGGAACTTAAAGAAGAACTGCTGGATGAGGGCGTCGTCTTTCAATCCGACACGGACACGGAAGTCATCGCCCAGTTGGTTGAGCGTTTTATGGCCGCGGACAGTTCGCTGGAAACGGCCGTTCGCAGCGCGCTGCGGCTGCTCAAGGGCGCCAGCGCCGTGGTCGTCATGAGCCTCGACAACGCGCATGAACTCGTCTGCGCTCGCCTCGGCAACGCCGGCGGGATCACGTTGGGCATCGGCGATGGTGAGATGTTCATCGCCTCAGATATCCCGGCCATCCTCGCGCACACACGGCAGATGGTGTTCCTGGAAAACCGCCAGATGGCCCGCATTACCCGCGACAGCTATCAGGTAACGGACCTGGACGGCCGTCCGCTTGTCCCGGAAATTCACAATATCGCCTGGGACCCCGTCAGCGCGGCCAAGGGTGAATTCAAGCACTTCATGCAGAAGGAGATCTTTGACCAGCCCCGCGCCCTGATTGACACCCTCGGCGGCCGCGCCGATTTCGAAACAGGCGAGATTTCCCTGCCGGAGATGAACCTCACGCCGGAACTGGTAGCCGCTTTGCGCAAAATAGACATCATCGCCTGCGGCACAAGTTATTACGCCGGCCTGGTCGGCAAATTCTTGATTGAGTCACTGGCTCGCCTGCCGGTCGAGGTGGAATACGCCTCTGAATTTCGCTACTACGATCCCATCATCGATTCCAATACGGCCGTTCTGTCGATCACCCAGTCCGGTGAAACGGCCGATACCCTGGCGGCGATGGAACTGGCCCGCGAAAAAGGGGCGACGTTGTGGTCCATCGTCAACGTTATCGGCAGCCAGGCCATGCGCATGGCGGACGGCTCCATCCCCATGCAGGCCGGGCCCGAAATCGGCGTGGCCAGCACCAAAGCGTTTACCAACTCCATCATGGACATGTACTTGCTCGCCTGTCTCCTGGGCTCCATGCGCGGTGTGCTGGATGCACAAAGGCTGCGGCAGCTCGTGAAGGATGCGGCGCATATCCCGGACCTGGCCGGACGCGTCCTCGATCGCGACGATGAGTACGAAGAGCTGGCCTCGCAGTTCTTTAAAGCGAGCGACTTTCTATTTCTCGGCCGCGGCATCAATTACCCCATCGCCCTCGAAGGGGCCCTCAAACTCAAAGAGATCAGCTATATCCACGCCGAAGGGTACCCGGCAGGGGAAATGAAACACGGCCCCATCGCCTTGATTGACGAGGTGATGCCGGTGGTGGCCATTGTGACAAAGGATGCGCTGTACGAGAAAATGATCAGCCAGATACAACAGGCGAAAGCGCGCGGCGGCGTGGTCATTGCTCTGGCCACGGAAGGGGATGAAAGCGTTGCCCGCGATGCCGATCACGTGATCTATGTGCCTGAAGCGCCGCCGCTCCTGGCCCCCATCATCAATGTCATACCGCTGCAGCTGCTGAGCTATCACATCGCCGAACGGCGCGGCGCGGACGTCGACCAGCCGCGCAACCTGGCAAAAAGCGTGACCGTGGAGTGATTCGAGTGAGACCTGGCGCCTGGCGCTATCGGCCGATAACAAAAACGTAAAGAGTCGCCAGCAGCATAAATCCCACGACCGTGGGCCAGAAGAAAAGCTTGGAGAGCAAATTATTGCCGATGCTCACGATCGGCAGCCACGGGTACTTGACGACCAGGTAGGCATTCAAAGCAACCAGCAAAGTGAGCACGTAGAGCAGGATATAGAAATACTCGATATAGGTCAGGCCGATAGCCGCCGCGCTGTCACGCAGGGCGGTGTGCAGGACGGCAACCACAAAAAACAGCGCGGCCGTATACGTCAGGGCGGTTACGATCTCTTCCGGCTCATCCGGCTTATGCTCGATTAACAGAAAGCCGAAGATCATGATCGTCGCCACGAAGGCGGGCAGGAAAAAGGCGATAAAAGGTCCTAAAAAGCGCCGTTGTATGCGGATGTTGAACGACAGCTCCGGCACCTCGACGGTTGGACGCTGTGCCAGGCTAAAATTCGTTCCGTATTCGCGGAAGTCCATGCTGAATGCGCTGGCCAGAAGCTGCCAGCTGTTAATGCGCACCGTGTCGTCAAGCCCTGGCAGTAGATAGGGGGCGTTTACATTGTAGTCTTCAAGATCAGGCACCAACAAAGCATGATTGGCAAAGTCCATTGGCGCCATGCGAATAGCTATATCGTAAATATCAAGGGGGAATTGATCAGGATCAAACGCCTGGCGCAGGGGTAATGTGAACCACCAGATGAGCAATGTCTCGCTTTCACGCTCCTCCCGATAGACCTCCTCAAACATAAAGGGTTCATCGATTACCTGCGGAAAGACGGCGCCCGGCGTCAGATTGGCGCCTTCTATTTTCGGAACGCGCTGCCATAGATAGCCGTTTAGCGTAATGACAGTCGGATCAGGGAATCTGGCGGATTGGACCAGGATCCCGGTCGGCAGCGCAAGCGGTTCACTTAAACCTCGTTTTTGATAATCGCTGGCCAGTTCCTCTTGAAGTCTCTTAACAGTTGTTTGCGATGTCAGCAAGACGCCCTCCGCGAGATCTCTGGGCGTGTTTCTGGCCAGCCCGATGATGGCCAGGATCATAATCAATCCGATGACGGAAAACGTAATGGACGCGAGCCATAAGCGGTCACGCGTGCCCGTGTCGAAATGAAACAACACGGCAAGCAGGAAGAAGATGAACGTGCCGGCGGCAAGGACAATTGCCACAAGATAATTAAGCAAGACATCTTTGCCGAGTAGAAATTCCGACTCGGAAAGCTGCACAACCAGTCCCCAACCAGTAGTAGCTATTGGCGTGAAAAAGTCCCAGACGGTCCCCTCGGCAATTTCACGTTGAATCGATATCGTATCTCCTTCCAGCGCGCGCCGCGCGGCATCCTGGAACGTCTCGTCCTGCAGAGTTGGATCGCTGAAAATATTCCCCCCGGCAATCCGTTCGGGTATGGGATGGGAAAGATAGGTGCCCGAATCAGCGTATACCGCACCATATCCTGTCCGACCGAGATCCAGCCCGGCAACGAGATCACGCATGCCTTCGAGCGAATAATCAACAGCGACCACCCCGGCAGGGTCACCACCGGCGGAGCCGGGCGCATAAAAGGGAACGCCATACTCAATGAGCACGCGGCCTGCGCCGGCCGCCAGAAACGGTTCGGTCCAGGCGGGACCGGAGGTCACAGGAACATAGTACCATGCGGTCTCAGGGGCATCAGGATCCTCTGATGGCGGAAGCGTATAATCATAAAGGGACTCTTTTTCATCAACCTTGATCCCTTCGACCTGATCGCGGTACACGTAGGCAAAGAAAAGATCGTAGTCCGGACTGTAAGCGCCGCGATCAAA
>JBJYWZ010000515.1:0-3591 GCA_046259725.1 Promineifilaceae bacterium (SeqCode)
TTCCAGCCTTCCGGCCACCTAATCTCTGGCAACGGTTCAGCAGCTACTCGTCCTGATCGTCACTTTGTCTATGAATTGCGTGGGATTATAAAAATCGGCGTAAACGTTGTCAAGTTTTCAACAGGAAGGTATTCAACAGCGTCTGCTGTTTGCTAAGGAACAGGTATGAAGAATACCAGGCCCATAGACGCGCTATTTGTTCCATGTTATGGTTATGTTTGCTCTGGTGGACACCTGAGTCTCGCAATATGACTTCTGGACGGTTTGGCAAGTGTTACACTCTTTGATAAACGCGTTACCCGCAAAAACAGCGATCGGCCAGCATATGGACCGCATGGCGCTGTTCGCTATGAACTGGCGCATCCCGGACATGGGCGCAGCACTTCTCAACTGTCCTGTTTCACTGGAAGAAGTATTAGAGCAAACGCGTGTACGGAATGATCAACTTCCCCCCTATCAGCTGACGGCGCCCGGCGAGCATAAGATTCAACTGGAAACCAGGCTTGGCAATATTGAGTGCAAGATTATGGTGCGGCCGGCAGCGGATGTAAATGCCCCTCTGCTGCTTTACCATCATGGCCTGGCCGAGTTCCCCTACACCAGCACCTGGCAGCGCCTGCTGCCCAAGGACTCCCCAATCTCGGCGCACACCGTTGCCATCCAGGCTCCCTATCACAACGGACTGACGGATCCCGTACGCAAAGGGTTTTCCTCAATCGAACATCTTTACCAGATGTTCGCCGGGTCCATTCGCATCATGCAGTATGTGCAGGATGAGTTCGCCAGGCAGGGATCGCCCTACAGCGTGGTCAGTGGCGTTAGCTGGGGCGGTATCACGAGCCTGCTGTACGAAGGTTTGCTTGGTAAGACGCGGGCAACAGTGCCGTTTTTTGCTTCACCCAGGCTGGCACAGGCGGTCTGGGATGCTGCACAGATGTTCGGCCGTGATCTCCCCGTAACACGCGACGAACTGGATGAAATGCTGGATTTCACACCTATCTACGAACGAATCGATCATCGACAGGTTTTTCCCGTCCTGGGAGAATATGATCTCTTTTTCCGTTTTGAGAACCATGCGCCGGTCTACGACAAGAAGTCATTAGTCACACTGCCGCTTACACATGTAGGCGCCATGTGGCAGAGCAACGGCACTGCACGCGCACATATCCTCAAAGCCCTGGCCTGGGCAGCCGATCAAGCCAATTAACCAACCGCGGCGGGGCGCTGTAAGCGTATGATCATCTCCACCGTCGCTGCCGCCGAACCTTCTCTAAAAAGCAGGCGCTGGATAACACTGCTCTCTATGCTGGCCGTGGCCGGCCTGGCCTTCCTTCTCTACAGCCGCGCGCTGGATTTCGCCTTTTTCAACGATGATCCCACCGGACATTTCGCCTGGATGGAATCGCGCAGCTATGCAGATTACTTTCGCAGTGCGGCCGATTACGGTTACTACCGGCCGATCGTCTTCGTGATTCTGCAGGGATTGGTCGATACAGTCTCCTACAACGCGCGCGTATTCCATGCCCTGCTGCTCATCCTGCACTCGAGCAACGCTGCCCTGCTCTGGCTCCTTATGCGCCGGCTCAGCGACAGCGATGCTTATGCCTGGTCCACGTCGCTGATATTCGCCTTTTTCCCATTCAGCTATGAGGCGGTTACTTATGTCGCTTCACTTACCCACCCGCTGCTGCTGTTCTGGCTTCTGCTGACACTGCTGTTCTACCAGCAGGCGCGGCGGATAAGCGAAGGGGGCCGGAAGCGTCTTGCTCTTTATGGTGCGGCAATGATCACCATGCTCCTGGGCTTGCTGACGCATGAGAATGGCCTGATCATCCCTCTGGCAATGGCCGGTATAGAATGGCTGGAACATCCGCCGAAAGGCCTGATTGAAGCTATCAAGCGGCCGTATTTGCCGTACTTGCTGGTAACGCCCATCTTTCTCTTTGTATGGTGGTCCATTCCCAAAACGAGCGAGCAGGTTCTACCCTCAATCTCAGCCTGGTTCAGCAACCTCGTCCCCTTCCTGCAGACGCTCGTATACCCGCTGCTGCCGCTGTTCAACCTGACGGCCGATGATACGGCCGTTCTGCTGGCGCTCGCCGCAGCGGTGCTGGGAATCACATTCGCAGCCTCCTGGCTGGCGCGGGCGCGCGCCTTATGGTTCTTTGGACTGGCCTGGTTCCTGCTCAGCTCCCTGCCGGCCACGCTTTTTCTGTCACCGGACTACCTCTACGGCAGCCCAAGGCTGCATTATCTCCCCTCTGTGGGCGTGGCTATCCTGTTGGCAATGCCTGTGCTGGCCCTGACGCGGCGCGCACCTGACCAGACCTGGGGCCAGGTTGTGTCGCTGGCCGCCGGGCTGCTGTACACCCTGGCGATTATCATTCCCCCTACAGCCTTCGTTTCCTGCGAGATGGACTTCTACGATGAAGCCAGCCGCATCGTTCGCCAGATGGGCGAACTGGGCGAAAAAGCCCCAGCCGGCAGCACGCTGTTACTTGTGAATGTGCCGGTCTTCTTCAGCTCATACTCGGCGCATCCCCAGGGCTGCGACAACCCTTACCCCTGGACGCCCGTGGGCGCCGTGATCATGCCTGATTACGCAAACGCCGCCGATTTTGTGCGCTACAACGGCGGCGATGAAAGCCTGGCAGATGCCGTATCGGTGGCAGAGTACGCGCCGGGCTGGAACACCTTCGGAAACGCGATAAGCCCGGTCGATTTACGCCGGCGACTGCGCTTGGAGCAGATTCACGTATTCGATCTCAACAGGGGAGATTTCTACGACCTCTCCGCGACCTGGCGGCCAGGTAAAGCGGGCGAGGTAATTCCGTTGGCTGTGTTTGGCGAAGGGATGCGCCTGAACTCGGCGGCCGTTGGTGATGCACAGGAAAGCGAACTCATGGTAACGTTAGTCTGGCAGAATGAGCCCGGCAGCATGGAAGGGGCCGCTCCCGTGGTTTTTGTACATCTCTACGATCAAAATGGGCAGTTAGTGGCCCAGCACGACGGCCCACCTGGTGGGGGATTCGTGCCATTGAGCTGGTGGGATGAACACGATGCCATCGTCGATAGACATCCAATTGAGCTTCCGGCGAATCTTGCACCGGGCCAATACACGGTTGCCGCCGGCCTTTATGATCCGCAAACAGGGGAGCGCTATTCGGCCGCTGCCAGCGACGGAACGCCGCTGCCCGATGGCGCATTCATCGCCGGCCGGGTGGTGCTGCCCTGATTTCTGATTTGCCTTCACTCACTCTACGATTTCGCAATGATGTGCCGTGTCACTCACGGTCTACTTATCTTCATCTCAGGCTACACTCAGATAGGAGCAATAGAATCATAATCGAAGTCGCCAAAAAGTGAGCGGCCCTGGTTTCCCCTCCTGGCCAGGGCCGCTCGCTTTTTACTTCCCTTGCGATACTGCAAATTCGCTCCCCACCAATACCTTCAAGATAGATTCTAGTATACGAGCCTTATCGACAAACAGGGATCAAAAAAGGCTTACAGTTATTCCTGTAAACCTTTCTTCTGGCTAGCTGCGGGCGTAGGGGTCGAACCTACAACCTCATGATTCAGAGTCATGCGCTC
>JBJYWZ010000516.1:0-3802 GCA_046259725.1 Promineifilaceae bacterium (SeqCode)
AGCTGGTTGTTTTTCAGCAGCGGAGCTTCTTTTAACTCGCCCGCAGCCAGCATGCCGTTGAGGGCGGCGCTGAGTGGGTCAAGCGAGCAATTTGGTTTAATCGCGGCGTTGTACCAGCGTAAAATTTCAGGCGTGCTGCCCGACGTTTCCCGGTCCGACCCGGAGCTGGAATCCGCCCGGCTGGTCATGGGATCTGGAAGGGGCGGCTCATCACTCTTCTGGGCAAAAGCCACAGAAACAGCTATCGTCAGAGCAATCAGCAAGACGGCCGCTATCATGGCCATCCGTGTCACTGCGCCCACTCCCCATGCTTCACCAGCGGGTTTGACTGTCGGGCCGGTGCGATATGAACTACGCCTCATATAAATCTCCTCACCTTCAAAGCCGAGAACGCGCCGAATTAATCTTTACTATAAGAAATGCACTTCATATGCAAAATTCAATGATCCGCAATGATAGGGTCTCACAAGACTAATAGCAAGAAGGGAAGGCAATATTTCAGTCATTCGCCGGGTACATTAATGTACCATTATCAGAGAGATAAACTTTGTAGCCGGCACCGGGCTGCATATCGCCAATCTGATTCACATTAAAGGCCGGCCAGTAAATTTCACCATCGCCATTCTTGGCAAGGACAAGCTGGCCGCTGATCGAGCTCAACGCCTGGTCAGCCGGCTGCGGCGCAGCTCGCAGGTAAGCAATCAAACTCCATCCGGCGGGCAAAGAGATAGGCATCTGATCCGGTTCGACGGCCGCGCCTGTCACGCGCAGGGTCGCCGAACCATCCATGTAAATCTGATAACCATCGCGTACATTCCATTCCCCAATGTTATTAACACTGTTCTGCGGCCAATAAACCTCACCGGCTCCATTCTTCATGAGAACCATTTTGCTTTCAACACCGGCCATAACCAACTCCAGATCAGGATATTCCGGATCTACGTAGCTGGAGATCATATTCCACCCGCTGGACAAAGCGATGCGTTGGGTAACCCGCGGCGCCACCTCAAGGCTGGCAACGAAAAAGCTCTCCCCCGCCTTGTAGGTGTCGGCGCCATGAGTTGTAAAACTATAAAACACGTTTGTGACGATGTAGAATTTGTCGCTGGAGAAATCCCAAATCAGAATCTTGATCTCATCCCCCTCTGCAAAGCCATCTACCTCCTGAGTTTGAGAGTCATCGCCCCAGGCAGTTATGCTGAGATCACTTCCCGTCCATGTGCCATGCCCGGCACAGACGCTGCCATCGGGCGTGAACAGGGCAAATTCGTCTCCCGGCGTCAGGGTTAAAGTGCCATCCACTGTGACATTGGCGGGGATATTGAATGAAGCACTGCTGCCGGTGTCGCTCACACAATCGGCAAACGGCGTATCCGGTACAAGATCGAGATTCAGCACCAGTTCTATCAGTTCGCTGTCATAACCGGCGACCTCGACATAGTAGGTCACACCTCCTGCCAGCGGGCCGGCCGTGGTTTGCGATTGAGTGCCCAATGCGGTGTCATTGCAGCTCAGGGAAGATAGGCTTCCTCGCGTACCTTCCCAGATGCCGAGAACGGTATCATAGTTACTGCCAAACGTGTTCGCTCTAAGTATTGAGGCCTGATCAGGTGTGACTGCGTACCATACTGATCCATATCCCTGGTCTTTAGGCTGGCAGGTAAAAACAGGGTCGTCAACGGCCGTTGTGGCATGGCGCACGTCGAGAACGTTTTGATATGGAA
This sequence comes from Promineifilaceae bacterium (SeqCode), assembly GCA_046259725.1. Lineage (GTDB taxonomy): Bacteria > Chloroflexota > Anaerolineae > Promineifilales > Promineifilaceae > JAACFF01. Next base: position 1,725 of record JBJYWZ010000516.1, read on the forward strand.
ATCCCTGTGCAGCAAGCGCTGAATCGATATCGTCGTTAAGCGGAGGCGACGGAACCTGGCCGCTCAGCGCCCCATTAATCCCGCTGAGCGTGGCGTCGTCAGCTACGGATAGGTTGACAGCACTGTTGATATCCGGGCTGTTGTTATAGTATTCAAAACGGTAGTTGCCTGTGCTATCGAAGAAGCCCAGGCGATAGTCGGCTGCCGTCAGACCGCCAATATCGTAGACGCCATTGGCGTCCGTGAAGGCGCATTTCCCCGCGCGCCAGTGTGACACTTCATAAGAGTAGGAACAAACGCGAACATCAGCCAGGGGCGCACCGCTGGATTCATCCGTCACCGAACCCGTGATATGGCCGTAATCCCGTAGCGCGGCATTGATGCCGGAGGTGGTGCTGCCCAGCGTAACGTTTATGTCGGCGGCGCTGTTGACGTCTGGAGCATTGTCATAGAATTCGCTCAGATAATCACCGCCATAATCGGTAAATCCCAGGCGATAGATGCCGCTGTCCAATCCACCGACATCATAATCCCCGTTTGCATCGCTGGTAACACAGTTCAGCCACTCCCAGTTGGTACCATTGAAGACGTAAGCGCAGACCTCGATATTAGAAAGGGGCGCACCACCAAACTCGGCCGTCACCGTCCCGCCGATATGTCCGAATTCAATCAACGCTGCGTGTATACCCGTCGTCGTACTACCCGCCGACACCGTCACATCGGCTGCGCTGTCCAGATCCGGCGCGTTGTCGTAGAATTCGCCGTGATAGACGCCATCGTACCAATCATAGAATTCCACGCGATAGGTGCCGCCTGCCAGTCCGCTGATGGTATAGTCGCCACCGGCTTCGCTGTAACCGCATCCAACCCACAGCCAGGCGGCGCCGTTATACCTGTAAGCGCAGGCGGCGATATCCTGCAGAGGCGATCCACCTTCCGCCGTTACCGTGCCCGTTATCTGCCCGCCTTCAATTAGCGCCGCATTGATACCCAATGTCGTACTGCCTGACGTAACAGAAACATCTGTGCCGTTCTCAATTTCCAGAACATCGTCGTAGAACTCACGCACGTAAAACTGGAATAGATCGCTGAAACTCACGCGGTATGCGCCCGGGGACAAGCTGGCGATGTCGTAATCACCGCTGGCGTCCGTGACGTCGCAGCCGGCGTCTACCCAATCAGATCCATCATTGGTGAAGGCGCAAACTTCAACCGCCTCGAGGGGCACGCCACTGGGGTAGACAGTCACTTTGCCGGCTATATGGCCCGGTTCGGCGAGAGCAGCGTCAATCGCCGTCGTTATACTGCCGGCAGTGACCGCAACATTGACTGCGCTCTCAATATCAGGGGCATCATCATAATATTCACTTAAGTAGTAGCCGTTATCGTTGTCAGAAAACAAGACGCGATAATCGCCCGCTGCTAAACCACCGATGTCATAGAATCCGGCGGCGTCGGTGGAGCCGCAGCCGGCGCCCTGCCAATAGAGGCCATCGTATTCGTATGCACAAACGTCGATAAACTCCAGCGGCGCACCGTCAAAGTCGGCCGTCACTGTGCCCGTAATGTGCCCGGCGTTGGATAACGCGGCATTGATGCCGGAGGTGGTGCTCCCGGCCGTGACGATGACGTCAGTACCACTATCTATATCCGCTGCGTTGTTATAAAACTCGCGCAGGTAGATACCGGTGGGGTCATAAAACTCCACGCGATAAATGCCACCCGGCAGGTAACCGATATCGTATTGACCCTGAGCGTCGCTATATTCGCAGCCAATCCAGGCCTGCCAACCGCCAGTCTGGCCACCCAGATAGGCGCAGACATAAATATCACTCAAGGGGGCATTACCGGTCTCGGCCGTCACGGTGCCGCTAATGTGTCCTCGTTCGGCAAGTGACGCATTAATGCCGGGAGTGACACTGCCGTCAACAACGACAATTGGTGCGGCAGCATCCTCATCCTGGACATTATCATAGAATTCCCAGGCATAATCCCCACCGTTATCGACGAATAAAACCCGGTGCAGGCCGGCTGCCAATCCTGAAATTTCATAGACACCGTTTACATCAGTGGCTGTG
>JBJYWZ010000517.1:0-2276 GCA_046259725.1 Promineifilaceae bacterium (SeqCode)
TCGAGATCGATACGCACCCAGTGAATCTTGCCGGAGAAGTGGTTGCTCACGCCCTCAGGATAGTCGTCGGTCACCGGCAGAGCCAGGTCGCCGCCGATATCCATGGTCTCATCAGCGGAAAAGATGAAAGGCACTGTCTTTTCGATTTTTCCTTCAGCCACCTTCTCATCATTGACATAAAGCGTGCCCGTACCGCCGCCGCCAGGCGCCGTCCCTTCAAAATTGAAGTGATAGCGAATGTTCACCGTGCCCGCAGGCAGTTTCTCATCGCCGCCCACATAGTAATAATCGGAATCGAACCAGTTGTGCACGTACTTCGCCGCACCGTCTTTGACATACAATGACCAGCCGGCAAAACGGCCGCCCTGGGCGATGATCACGCCGCTCGCCCCACCCTCAGGTATCTCGACTTCGGCCGTGATCGTATGCGAGCGGTTCTTGACATTCAGGACGGTGTTCTCGGTCAGATGGGACATACCGGGATAGAAAGTCATTGACGTGCGCCCGGCCGGCAGATCGGGCCGCCCGGCAATCGAGGCGTCAAAGCGCTCAGACCGGCGATCGTCTAGCGGAAAAACGTTATACTTTGCCGCTTCGACAAGGAATAGATTCTGCAGCTCGCGCAGCTTTTCGGGCATCTCTTTTGATAGATCCCTGGCCTGGCTCCAATCCTTTGTCGTGTCGTACAGCTCCCACTCGTCCTCGGCAAAGGACGGCATCTCCGTCAAAAGCCAGGGCGTGCTGTGGCGTGTCACGGCCGTCCAGCCCTCGTGGTAAATGCCACGGTTGCCAAACATCTCAAAATACTGCGTCACATGCCTATCTTCAGCGTTGGCGTCATCGAAGGTGTAGAGCATACTCACCCCTTCAATCGGCTTTTGCGCGACGCCGTTCACCATATAAGGCTGCGGCAGACCGGCTGCTTCCAGAATCGTGGGCACAACATCAATCACATGATGGAACTGCTGGCGGACCTCGCCGCGGGCTGCTATCTGGTCGGGCCAGCACACGGCCATGCTGTTGCGCGTACCGCCAAAGTGCGACGCTACCTGCTTGGTCCACTGGTAGGGGGCGTTCATGGCGTGCGCCCAGCCGACCGGATAATGGTTGAACGCCTTCGGCGTCCCCAGTTCATCCAGCCGGGCCAGCACATCATCCAGCTCCTGGGGAATCCCGTTGAGGGCCATGATCTCATTGAAGGTCCCATCCAGGCCGCCTTCGGCGCTGGCGCCATTGTCGCCGGCGATGTAGAAGAACAGGGTATTGTCGAATTCGCCAATCTCTTCCAGGGTCTCGATGAGGCGCAGGACCTGGGCATCCGTATGCTCAGCGAACCCGGCATACACTTCCATCAACCGTGCATAGACGGTCTTCTCGGTATCGTTGAGCTCATCCCACGGCCGTACGCTTTCAGGACGATCGGTAAGCAGCGTGTCTTCCGGCACGATGCCCCTGGCTTTCATATTGGCCAGCGTCTCTTCGCGCACCGCATCCCAGCCTTTGTCAAACTTGCCCTTATACTTCTCGACCCACTCGGCCGGAACGTGGTGCGGCGCGTGCGTGGCCCCGAAGGATGTATAGAGGAAGAATGGTTTGTCGGGCGTCATGACGTGAATGCCTTGCAGCCAGGCGATGGCCTTGTCGACCATGTCCTCAGAAAGGTGGTACCCTTCTTCAGCCGTGCCCCAGGGTTCCACCGGCGAGGTACCCAGAAAGAGGGTTGGCGCCCACTGGTTGGTCTCGCCGCCGACAAAACCGTAGAATTTCTCAAATCCGTCTCCCGTTGGCCAGCGGTCAAAGGGACCGGAGATGCTGACTTCCCAGACCGGCGTCTGGTGCATCTTGCCCACGGCGCCGGTGCTGTAGCCGTTGAGGCGCAGCATCTCGGCGATCGTGGCCACGCTGTTGGGACGCACGCTGGTCTGCCCGGGCGCACTGGTCGCCGTTTCAGTGATCGAGCCCATTTCGGCCGAATGGTGGTTACGGCCGGTCAACAGCGCCTGGCGCGTGGGCGCGCACAGCGCCGTCGTATGAAAACGGCCGTACAGCAGTCCACGTTCGGCAATCTTCTCCATGGCCGGCATGTTGATCGGTCCGCCGGTAGCACTTGGGCAGCCGAAGCCCATATCGTCGATGAGTACGATCACGACATTGGGCGCGCCCTGCGGCGGCCGCAGCGGTTTGATCGGCGGGTACGCGGCATCACGCGCGTCCAATGCCACCTTTCCACGCGAAGGGATATCAGGAATGGGCAGGATCTCCCGCCCGGTTGTTTC
>JBJYWZ010000518.1:0-1845 GCA_046259725.1 Promineifilaceae bacterium (SeqCode)
ATGCGATCAAACACGGCCGTCTCCGCATCATCCCCCTCACGAACAATGGGCCAGTTCGTCTTATCATCGCCGGCACGCCAGAAAACCTGCAAATCGTACGCGCCCAGCGGGATATCCTCCGTCGTCTGTACGCGGATGCGTTCCGGGAAAATCTGGCCCGGTTCCAGCCATTGGCCGGGCAAACTGCGCGGCGTTCGTTCCTCTCGCCAGGCCCACACCCAGCCGTCCGGCGCGCTGAGATGGACGCCCGTGATAAAACCCTGTTCAATAGGCTGTAAAACCTCCAGGTAAAGGGTCAGGTAAATATCATCCCCCGGCGTGATCACCTGCGGTTCGAATTGGTAGCCGGTCAGGGCAAAACGATCGTCGACCACGGCCGTAAGATCCACGCGCTGCCCATCGTCAAATGGAGAAGGCGCGTATTCCCAGACCGTAACCGGCGAATCCGCCGCGTAGCCATCCTCGAACTGTGTGCGAGGCGCGTAGCGATCCTGGAACCAGGTCGTACGCGTGACATAGTCCCAGGCACCATTACCCTCCGACACAATAAAATCCGGCGTCAGGGTTATAAGCTGCTGGTAAACCTCCCCGACATTCTCGTCCCTGATCCGGTCGACCAGCCCCGGCAGCGTCGGCCGTTCGGAGGCGAATCCGATGCGCGGCGGTGCAAAGAGCGCCGCCTCCGGCGTGCTGTTTTCCAGGAGCCATGCCGCGGCCCGATCCTGTAGCTCAATCTGCTGCAGCGGGCGCGTACGATACAGGTCCCGCAAATAGACAAGCGAAACAAGCAGCAGCGGGATGGTGACCAGCATAGGCACAAGCAAAGCTGCCTGCCGGTCGCCATCCGCGCGTTCCATAAGCAGTTTGCGCGCCAGCCATGCCGCGCCCACCCCCGCCAGCACAAGTCTCAGAACAGTGATGATAAAAGGTGCAAGCGGATCGCGAGCTAAAACCGCCGTCCCTACCCACAGGATCAACAGCAAAACCATCTGCCGCATCTCCCTCACCCTTAACTGCCCACTGTCCACTGCCCGCAGTTCTCTGTTTACTGAATATTGTTTACTGAATACTGAATACTGTTCACTGAAAAACACGTCCCACAAACCGGCCAGCACAAAGAACGCATAAAACCAGTACAGTTGGTGTCCCGCGAGAAAAGCATACCCATCGCGCAGCCAGAGAAGCGGATCGGCGGCAGGCAAGCTGCCAAAGCGCGGGATGGCAAACAGCCCCCACAGCAGTACGGCCCCGGCAATAAACAGAAAGGGCAGCCAGCTCGATCTTCCTTTATATACATCCACAGCCAACAGGGTCAGGGCCAGCACAATCGTCGCCGCAGTAAAATGCACTCCCAGCAGCAAAAGCAGCAGGATCACCTTCAGCCACACGGCCCTCGTTGCCGGCAAGGGCAGCGCCGTCAGCGCCACCGCTGCCCAGCCCAGGGCCAGGACCCAGGAAATCTCTGTCCCTGCGCTGGTGAGCACCAACGGGTTAAAAACGATTAGCAGTGCCGCAATGATCGCCGCCAGTGGACGGCCGGCCGCGCGCAGGGCGAGCAGAATGACAACGGCCGTACTCCCCCACCCAAGCGCCCCGGCGATAAGCGTCACCTGCGGCGCATACGATCCCAACGCCGATAACAAACCCACATAAAGCGGCGACTGCGCAACGATGTTCCCCGCATTCGCCGTCTGCATATCTACGGCGAGACCTTTGGATGCCAGCAGCGCTGCGTAGGCACTTTCACTGAGATAGGCGCCCCAGGCAAGCGTGATAAGAAGCGGCACGCCCAGCAGCAGGATAATCAGCGCGAGGAAACCCTGCGAGGTTTTGCCCATTGCTTTC
>JBJYWZ010000519.1:0-2641 GCA_046259725.1 Promineifilaceae bacterium (SeqCode)
ACGGAAGATGGCCACATTGTTCCCAGATATCGAGCTGCGCATCCGGCAGTTCTTCAGCGATCCGTTCTGCCTGCGAGACTGGCAGCACCGGATCGTTTTCGCCCCAGATAATGCGGACCGGCTGTTTAATGCTGTTTAGCTGGGGTGCCATATCCTGGAATGCGAGCGCCTCCAGAACCCCGCCGGCAGCGCGGGACTGGCGGACGTATTGCAGACGGCGCGGCCATATGCTCTCATGCAGCGAATCGGGATCGTAAAACGGCCGTCCTGATTGATTCGACGCGAACCTGGGCGACTGTGACGCAGAGGATCCCAGTTCAAACAGGCCCGACGCGAAGCCCAGTCGCTTAAGCGGGTAAGGGAGCAGATCAGCGGCCAATATTGCCGGAGCGATCAGGAGCAAACGTCTGACATCGTCGGGATAGGAAATCGTGTAGCCGGCAGCCAGCGCTCCGCCAAATGAGTGGCCAACGAGCATCATGGGCGGAAGGTCCAGAGCGTCGCGAAAGGATGCCAGCCATTCAACCAGGTGAGGAAGCGTGTATGGCTCAGTATTTTCGCTGAAACCAAAACCGGGCAGATCGGGAGCGATAAGCCAAAATTCATCAGCCAGTTCATGCATCACTTCACGATAGGCATCGCTGGAACTGATGGTTCCGTGCAGCATTAGAATCAGGTTCGCGCCGGGCTGGCCGGCGGAACGGTATGATGTTCTTATTCCCAACGCATCTACTTCCTGGCGCGGAAGCTCTGGATATGGGTAAGGCAAAGACTATTCTCCCTGGCTAAAAAAGCCGGCGGCAATGGCCACGAATTGTTCCGGCTTCTCGGCAACAGTGACATGGCCGCAGGCCGGAATAATTTGCAAACAAACGTCATCGAAATGGGCTGCCAAACGATCGGCATCGCCCAGTGGCACGGTCTCGTCGTCTTCGCCCCACACCAGACATACCGGCCTGATTGTCTGTTCCGCACAAGGATCCAGATCACTGAAAGCCAGCGTTTTGAGCGCCTGCGCCGAGGCTCGAGCGTGCCGGTAATCAACTGCGCGCCTGTGAAATACATCTTCATCGACCAGATCAGGCGCGTAGAATGGAGACCGCACACGCCAATGAATCAGCGGCCATGATTTTGAAAGCGCTACTCCCAGCGCATATGCCCCTGAAACCAATGCAAGACGCCGTAAATACCCCGGATAAGATTGGGCATTGTAGACGGGCGGGGCAGCCAACAACATGCGTGAGACAAGATCGGGAAACATCGCGGCGAAGCAGAGTGCAATTACGCCGCCAAAAGAATGGCCGATCAGGCCAAAGCGCTTCAAGCTCAGCTGTTCGCAAAATGTATATAGCCAGTATGATAGGTGCTCGATGGTAAATGGCTGGATCTCATCTGTAAGTCCGAATCCAGGCAAATCAGGCGCGATCATGAAGTAATTGTCAGCCAGGCCATGCATCGTCTCGCGGAAGCTGTCGGCCGATGTGGTCATGCCATGCACAAGCAGCAACGGGCGATTCCTGGCATCACCCATTTGATAGTAATGCGTGCGTATGCCCAACACCTCCGTTTCCTTTCCACTTAGCGGGGGATAAGCGGCTTTTTTGCTCACCGGAGTTTTCCCGTGATTGCCTGTCAAAATCGACCGCCCTTGTAGCTTATACGGCACGCAAGCCAGCTCATCTCTTGTTCCCCAGACCAGTAATCGGTCCGATAGAATCCGCGAAGCGCACAGCGTTGCGGATCGCTTCGGCTACGATTTCAACAGAAATATTGGCCACGAGGTCAAATCCTGCATTGACCCGGTTAGTTGCCAGGGCGAAGGCGATGTCACCATCATGGGTGGAATGTACGGGGCGAATCGCGATCGCCAGCCCATCATGCGCACGTTGTGCCAGGCGATTGCTCTCTACCTTATCGAGGCGGGCATTGGTGTAAACCACAACCAGCGTCGTATTTGTGCCAAGCTGTACCGGTGGTGCATCTGGAAAACGACGGAATGGGTCGTTTTCAACCATCCAACCCCCTTGAAGATTGGGGGCACCTGCCAGCACCTGGCCATCCGGACCTAAAACATCCCCGATGGCGTTGACAACGGCCGCAGCACCAACTACCAGGCCGCCTTCGCTGTAGCTGGCCAATCCAAAACCTCCCTTCATAAACGCGCCATTCATCGCCCATTTACCCACCGTCGCTCCAATACCCGCGCCAACATTGCCCTGCGCGATGTCGTGTTCAGCCGCGTTCATACACGCGGCGTAGGCGGTATCCGCAGTTGGGAAGGCCTTTCCCTCCGTAAGAAAGAGATCGAAGATAATTGCCGCGGGAACAATTGGCACAGGCCTGATTACTGTCGGATGGCCGATATTCCTTTCTGCGAGATAACGCATTACACCATCAGCCGCACCCAGGCCGAATGCGCTCCCCCCGCTGAAAAGCAGCGCATTGATGAAATGAACCGGCTTATCGATCGCCATTAAAGCTGTCTCGCGGCTCCCCGGCGCGGGTCCCCTCGTGTCAACACTGCCGACTGTTCCTTCCGGGCAAAGGAAAACGGTGCAGCCAGTAAAAAATCCATCAACAGTCGCGTGGCCAATCTTCAGGCCAGCAAGTTCATCAGTCACAATTACCTCCGCGTCCTACT
>JBJYWZ010000520.1:0-1961 GCA_046259725.1 Promineifilaceae bacterium (SeqCode)
AATGTCGCCCAGGCCGCGCTCGGGGATGAAATTTCCGTGCCCACAATCGACGGCGATGAGCAGCTTGTCATTCCCCCGGGCACACAGTCCGGCAAGGTGTTCCGCCTGCGCAGCAAAGGCGTGCCGCGTCTTGATCGCAGCGGGCGCGGGTCGCCGATGGGCCGCGGGGACCAGCATGTTGTCATTCAGGTGGCCATTCCCAAGGATCTCACGGATGAACAGGAGAATCTATTCGAGGAATTGGCGCGCACGCTGGGCAAGGAAGTTGTGCCCAAACGGGAGCGGGGCATACTGGGACAGCTCAAGGAAGCGTTGGGTGATTTCTTTGGTTCTTTCTTGTTTTAGTCGTAAACCTGGCCGCACATAATGACCGTGTTTACCGAAATAAGCGTCACAACAGATGGTGAAGCAGCAGAGGCCGTAGCCGAAGTGCTACGGCCTTTTGCATATCAGAACAGCGTTGTCCTGGAACAAAAAGGGGATATGAACAGCCTGGATCCCATGGCCGTGGAGCCAGCCGTATCGGTGAAGATTTACGTGCCTCAGGAAAAAGACACGGCGCAGCTAAGACGAAAGATCGAGGAGATTCTCTACCATATGAATCGCCTCTATCCGCTGCCCGAACCAGTTTTCACACTGCTGGAAGAGAAGGATTGGGCGCACGCCTGGAAAGATAATTACCATCCTTTTAGAGTAGGGGAGCATATTTGGATTCGGCCGTCCTGGTATGACGAAGAATCAGAGAGCGATGATAATCAGCCCGATCCCGCTGACGTAATACTCGTCATGGATCCCGGCATGGCTTTTGGCACCGGTACGCATCCCACGACGCAGGCCTGCCTGGTAGCGCTGGAAAAGTACGTTAAGCCGGGTGACCTTGTGCTCGACGTGGGCACGGGAACTGGCATCCTGGCGATTGCCGCCGCAAAACTTGGCGCGGCAGCGATTACGGCCGTTGATACGGACGAACAGGCAATCATAACGACCCTGGAGAACGCGCGCATTAATCTCGCCGGCGAAAAAATCTCCGCCTGGCAGGGGGATCTGGCCAGCGTCGGCCGCGAACAGTGGGATGTCGTTGTTGTCAACATCCTCGCGCCCGTCATTATTAAGCTGCTCGAGTCCGGCAGTCTGCTGGACTATGTCAGGCCGGATGGCCATCTCATACTCAGCGGCATCATCGATGTGCAGCGCGACGGGGTAGAAAACGCGCTCAATTCTGCGGACGGCCGTGTGGTTGACGTGCTCAGCCATCGCGATTGGGTCACGTTGATTGCTCAGCCAGGGCAGCCTACATCGTCTGTTTGACGTCCAGCCAATAAGAAACCAGAAAAATGAAAAGCGCCACGATTTTTAGTCGTGGCGCCCGAGTGCCTGATTCTAGGATTCTGTCCGGCTAGCCGCGGGCGTTACGCCGGTAGCGGTAGGTAATCCGGCCTCGTTCGAGATCGTAAGGCGTCATTTCAACGCGCACGCGATCTCCCAACAAGATTCGAATATAGTAACGGCGCATGCGTCCTGATAAGTATGCCAGTACCTTATGTCCGTTGTCTAATTCCACCATGAACTGTGTGTTCGGCAGTAGTTCGATAACAGTTCCTTCAACTTCAAGCTTTTCTTCTTTCTTAGCCATAAATTCTCTTATTCGTCTTCCTCAATATTGGAAACAGACCCGGTTTCGGCAGCCAGGGCGGCTTCCATTTCAGCAGTGGCGGCGCTGTCAATTTCTTCTTCGGCGGCTTTCTTTGCAGCCTCCGCTTCAGCCTGCGCCTGCGCGGCTGCTTCCGCTGCTGCCGCCTCGGCCGCTGCTTCTTCCGCCGCTTTTTCTATCTCGCGTTGGGCCATCCATTCAATTTGTTCCATCGCCGTTACGGCTTTCAGGCTCAACCCGATGCGCTGCCTATTCTGATCAATATTCACGATGCGCAGGAGATGCGTTTCGCCCTCCTGTACCATTTCAC
>JBJYWZ010000520.1:2061-3995 GCA_046259725.1 Promineifilaceae bacterium (SeqCode)
ACCTCGCGCGGGTGATCCACACGGTGCCAGGCCAGTTCTGAAATGTGAATCAGGCCATCTGCACCGCCCAGGTTTACAAAGGCGCCAAAATCACGCATCCCGCTGACGGTTCCTTTGCGAACTTCACCAACCTGCAAAGTCTCGATAAGCTCTGCACGTCGTTTGGAATCCCATTCCTTTTGTGCCTCTCGCTGCGACAAAACAAGACGGCGGCGGCGGCGATTGACTTCGATAACGCGCAGCGGCAGTGTTTCACCCCGGAGCTTTGCCAGACGCTGCTGGCGGCGGCGATCGCCCATGCCGGGGCTGACCTCCGAGAGATGGGAAATAGGTACGAAGCCGCGCAGCCGCCCAAATGGTACGATTGCTCCACCTTTGTTGTAGCCGATGACCTCGGCTTCGATGATCTCCTTGCTCTCCAGGAGTTCTTCAGCGCGGATCCAGTCCTGGTTCAACCTCGCCAGGTGAATAGACACCACGAGACTGTCCGGTTTGTCTGTGTTCAGTACGTAAACGAAGACTTCATCATTGACTTTCAACGCATCACGTTCGTCCGGCTCCAGTTTGTTGAGGTCAGACGTTGGAACCAGGCCGTCGCGTTTCAGGCCCAGGTCAACGATCACGCCCTGAGTGTTGATGGATACTATGATGCCTTGCCGGATATCGCCGACCTGGGGGGAATCGTAATCGTGTTGATCAAGAAGATCGTGTAGCTCTGCCAAGTGAAATCGTTCCTTTACCTTTCGTAGTTGCCGTATCGGTAAGATAATAAAAAAACCCGACCGTCATCACATAGATTGCCTAGTGAAACACGGCCGAGTCCGTCGGTGTTTGCCAGGAAAAGCGGTCGTCCAACCGCCAGTTCATACCAGCCAATTGAACTGGGAATGCTCGCAAAATTGATTGCGTTCAGGCAGCCAAATTCGCACTCATCATCTTAAATTGACACCACGGCAACCCAACAAAAAATTATAGCTTCTGGCAAGCTCTTTGTCAAAGTTGGCATTTATCAGAATAAGACGCATCCGCAAAACGCGCTTCGCATGCGGCCCATACACCATATAAGCAGGAGGAGCACAGTAGCTGAATAATCCGCAATAACTTTTGGAATTGGGGGGGCAGTATAGTATCATATCCGTTCGTGACATTTGTCACGAATAGGGTAATTATTACCCATGCTGCGGCCTGATAATCTAGCTTTACAGCCGTTTCGCCAGCGCGACTTACTGCAACATTCGTGCCCCGGCAACGTAAAGTATTTTGTATCGCAATCGGGTAAGGACGTTGCTAGCAATGCTCAAACGCATATTCGACCGCAATGGAGATTCTCTCTCGCGCGATCCGGCCAAGAAGAACGGCAGATTTACGCCCCAGCACCTCATTGATATTCACGAGGTAGTAAAGGCCTATGTCACGCCAGTGGGTGATTTTATCGCCCTTGACAGCGTCGATCTTCAAGTTGACGAAGGTGAATTTGTGGCTGTCGTCGGTAAATCGGGCAGCGGCAAGTCGACCCTGATCAATATGATCACGGGCATCGACAAGCCAACCTCCGGAGTGGTATATGTCGGCGACATACCCGTACATACATTAAAAGAAGGGCCCATGGCCGAATGGCGCGGGCGAAACGTTGGCGTAATCTTCCAGTTTTTCCAACTACTGCCCATGCTTTCTTGCCTGGAAAACATCATGCTGCCCATGGATTTCTGCAACGTCTATTCGGGACGCGAACGGAAGGATCGTGCGCTGCATTTGCTGGAACTGGTTGGTATGGCCGAACATGCTTATAAGCTGCCATCGGAAGTGTCCGGCGGTGAACAGCAGCGTGTGGCGATTGCCAGGGCAATGGCTACGGATCCACCGATCCTGGCCGCAGATGAACCGACAGGAAACCTGGATTCAAAAACGGCCGATGATGTCTTTGCTGTTTTTGA
>JBJYWZ010000521.1:0-3429 GCA_046259725.1 Promineifilaceae bacterium (SeqCode)
GCTTGCTTTTTTGCAGCCAGCGGCAGGGTCGTCTGCCGTTGAAGCTGCCGGGGAAGAATGCTTTGACCGCGCGTCTACTTGTAGGGGAGCGCACCCTGGCTTTAGCCCGAATAGGAGCATCTATGAATGAGAAGATAGTGCATACGGTAATGGGCCCAATAGCCGCCGACGACATGGGTCTGACGCTGCCCCACGAACATTTATTCACCGACTTGCGCGGCCCGCAGGTTGTCGATTACGCTCAGGCTGACCCGGCGGATGTCGTGGCAGCGATGCGGCCGTTCCTGGAAGCGGCTTATGCGGCGGGCGTTCGCTCCTTCGTCGAATGTTCCACGACCGGCGTCGGGCGGAATGTTGCCGTCTTGCAGGAGCTGGCGCAGGCGACGCCCATCAAGCTGATTGCCCCAACAGGTGTTTATCGCCAGGGCTTTATTCCTGAAGAATTAGCGCCGCTCAGCGCGGAAGAACTGGCGCAGTTGTGGGTGCGCGAAATAAACGAGGGCATCGACGGCACGGCCGTCAAAGCCGGCTTCATTAAGATTGCCGCCAGCGACGATGGCGTAACGTCGCTGGAAAAACGGAATCTGCAGGCGGCGGCTTTGGCGGCGATTGAAACAGGCGCCGTCGTCGCCAGCCATACGATCGGCGGCGCTACGGCCCGGCAGGAAATGGAGATATTAGCCGGCGCCGGGCTCGATCTCTCCCGCTTTATCTGGGTCCACGCGCAAACAGAACAGGATCGCACGTTTCACCGCGAGGCCGCGGAACGCGGCGCCTTTCTTGAATTCGATGCCATTGGCGCGCCCTACCAGGATCAAGAATCCATGCTTGCGGCGGCGCTGGCCCTCATCGAAGCCGGCTACGCGGACCAGGTCCTGCTCTCGCATGATGCCGGCTGGTATCAACCGGGCGCGCCTTCCGGCCTACCGGACGGCGGCATGCGTGGTTACACGGCGTTATTCGAGGATTTCTTGCCCGCACTTAGAGCACGCGGCGTTGGAGACGATGTCGTGCAGCAAATTACTGTCTTAAATCCGGCGCGGGCTTTTGCCCTCGCTCCGCGTTGAGCCTTACACATTTAATCATAATAATCGATACTGAATAAGGAGTTTACAAGTGGCAATTGAGCACAGGCGATTGGGGAAACATGGTGTTCTCGTCAGCAATATCTGTTTGGGAACAATGAACTTCGGCTGGCATACCAGTGAAGAAGAAAGTTTCAAGATCATGGATCGGGCATTGGAAATGGGCATTAACTTCTTTGACACGGCCGATGTCTATGGCTGGGACGTTGAGCACGGCCTGACCGAAGAGATTATCGGCCGCTGGTTTGCCCAGGGTGGGGGGCGGCGCGACGCCGTTGTCCTGGCGACAAAGGTTTTTAATCCCGTTTCTCGCAAGGCGAACCTGCCGGAAGTGAACAGCGACGGCCGCAATCTTTCCGCCTACAAAATCCGCAAACACTGCGAAGGCAGTCTGAAGCGCCTGCAAACAGAGTGGATTGACCTCTATCAGATGCATCATATCGATCTGGACTGCCCGTGGGATGAAACCTGGCAGGCTTTCGGCAGCTTAATCAATCAGGGTAAAGTGGTCTATGTGGGTTCCAGCAACTTTGCCGGTTGGCATATTGCCACCGCCTGCCAGGAGGCTTCAAAACGGGGCATGGCCGGCCTGGTAAGTGAACAGAGCATTTATCACCTGAACAATCGCACGGTCGAGCTGGAGGTCATCCCCGCCTGCCGCGAATATGGGCTCGGTTTCATTCCCTGGAGCCCGCTCGGCGGGGGGCTCCTTGGCGGCGCTTTGGAGAAATATGAAACAGGCCGCCGCAAAGGAGAGGAGTTTGAAAGGGATCTCGCGAAAAATCGCGGCAGACTGCAGCAGTATGAGGCCCTCTGCCGGGAAATTGGCCATCCCCCGGGTGAAGTCGCTTTAGCCTGGCTGTTTCACAACCCGGTTGTTACCGCGCCCATTATCGGGCCGCGTACCTTGGAGCAGTTGGAGAGCGCCCTCCGGGCGACGGAGATCAGCCTCGATGAAGCGATCTTGCAGCGGTTAGATGAAATTTTCCCCGGTCCGGGCGGTGAAGCACCGATGGCCTATGCGTGGTAGGCGAGTCTTTTTTACCAGCGCTTGATGCGGTCCTGAGTGTCAACAAGCCGCACTCAGGACGCAGACGTTTTAAAAGAAACAAGCCGGCGCACCGTCCCATCGAGGACGGTGCGCCTCGTTATTATTTACTGATACCACTCTGCGGCCTGAATTAGAGGAAGCCTGACACCGGTTCCTTTACCAATCTGGCCGAGCCGCCTGCAGGCGTTGCCTGACTTCCATGCAGGCACGGCCGTTGTGGTATGGCGCCTTCCATAAACCGGCTTTATCTCGGGCCATTGGACGTCCTTCACCGTCGACGCCCCAGATCCATTCTCCATAGCGCCGGTCGATCAACCTGTCCTGAATATACTGCCAGCAGCCATAAGAAGCTTCCAGAAAATGCTTCTCGCCGCTTAACTGGTAGGCGTTTAGGAATCCGACTACTGCCTCCGCCTGCACCCACCATGTCCTATCACCGCTCTGGTCGTCGTCCGGCAGGCTGCCATCATCATTTAGCCCTTCGTCGTAAGTGACCTGGGCCATATTCAGCGCCGTCCGCACGACTTCAGCCAGCAGTTTTTTGTCGCCCAGCAGCTCCGCCGCTTCGACCAGCAGCCAGCTCGCTTCAATATCATGCCCGTAAGAAACATGATTGGTCAGAGAGCGCCACTCCGCGTTGAAGTGCATCTTCATCTGTCCCGCCTGCCGGTCGATAATTCGCTCGAGCATCAGGTCGATTAAGACGCGCAGCCTGCCGCGCAGCACGGCCGAATCCCAGGCGCGCAGCAGGTTTGTGTATGCCTCCAGCATGTGCAGGTGCGTGTTCATGCTCTTAACGGTAGGCTCGGCCGTATCGTCGATGTTAATGGCATCCGTAAACCGCCAATCCTTCTCGAAGGCGTCAAAATAGCCCTCAAACTGCCGGTCTACCGCATCTTGCTCAAGCTTCTCAAAAAGGGCGATCGCCACATCCAGACTCTGTCTTTCTCCGGTTGCCAGGAAGTATTCGCTGAGGCCATAGATGGCGAACGCCTGTCCGTAGATGATCTTGTGGCTGTCGATAGGCTTCCCAGACGCATTCACCAGCCAGACCATGCCCTGATAGTCAGGGTCCCAAAAATTGTCCAGGAGATACCGGCAAGCGCGGGAAGCGCTCTGCAAATAGACGGGATCTGAATAGGCGCGGTAGGCGTGAGCAAAAGTCCACAGCAGCCGGCTGTGCTGCACCAACCCTTTCGGCGCATCCGCATCGATCGAGCGATCGTCATCAATACGGCCGTAGAAACCACCACGCGCGTAATCAATACCCGCCTCGAGGTGGAAAGGCAATAT
>JBJYWZ010000522.1:0-5669 GCA_046259725.1 Promineifilaceae bacterium (SeqCode)
CGAAAACAGCCAGGTAGACATCATCCAGCCTTATGAAGGCGCGTGGCCGCCCGGGGACCATGACATTCTCATCGAGCGCAATTCTCTTTTCCTCACCGGAGCTGAACTGAATGAGGCGCTGCTGCTGGACACAGGCGATAGTCACGATCGTTCACTGGAAATTACCGGGCTGGTCCATGACATGAACCAGCTTCCGGCGCAGGTAACAGGCATCCCTTACGGCTATGTCAATCGTAACACGCTGGATTGGCTGGGCCTGTCTTCCAATTTCAACGAAGTGCATCTCCTGGTGGCCGAGGGGCGCCTGGATAAGGCCCATATCACTGAGGTGGCTGAGGAGGTGCGTGACAAGCTGGAGAAGGCGGGCGCCTTTGTCTACTGGACGGAAGTGCCGGAGCCGGGGGAGCACCTGGTGGAAGAGTTCCTGCCGACAATCATCCTCCTGCTGACCACGCTGGGCCTGCTGGCGCTGCTCCTGAGCGCTTTCCTGGTCATAAACGTGATCTCAGCCATCGTCGCCCAGCAAAAAAAGCAGATCGGGATCATGAAAAGCATCGGTGCCAGAGCGCGGCAGATCATGTCGATCTACCTGCGCATGGTCCTGCTGCTGGGAGCGGCGGCCTTGGTGATGGCGATCCCCCTCAGTGCGATGGGTGCGCATGAATTTTCACGCTTTATCGCCGGGCAGTTGAACTTCGATCTGGACGTGTATCGCCCTTCAAACTCGGTCCTGGTCCTGGAGATAATCGCCGGCCTGCTGATTCCCGTGCTGGCTTCGCTGCATCCTGTGCGCAGCGGCACGCGTGTGACCGTGCGCGAAGCCATCCAGGACTATGGGCTGCAGCAGGAGCCGGGCCACGAAACTCCGATCGAGAAAGCGTTGGGCCGGCTGCCGGTATCACGCCCGCTGCGCATCTCGCTGCGAAACACCTTTCGCCGTAAGGGGCGGCTGGCGCGCACATTGATCACGCTGATGCTCGGCGGGGCCATATTTATGAGCGTGCTCAGCGTGCGCGCCTCCTTGTTTAACACCCTGGAAGAGACGCTGACCAGCCAGGGCTTTGATGTCCAGGTACAGCTTGACCGGCCGTACCGGCGCACGCTCATCGAGCAAACAGCGTCACAGGTGCCCGGCATCGCGGCCATGGAAACCTGGCGCGTACAGCAGGGCATTTTGGTACGCAGTGATGAGACGGACGGCGACAGCGTCATCGTCTACGCCATGCCGCCTGACTCGGCGCTTTTCCAGGCCGATATCGTAGACGGCCGCTGGCTGCAAAACGAGGACGAAGCGGCCATTGTCGTGCCGACCGGTCTGATCCGGGATGAAGAGGATGTTGAACTGGGCCAGGAAATGACGCTGCGCATTGGCGGCGAAGAATTCGAGTGGCAGGTTGCCGGCGTCCTGGAGGCGTTCCAGCCGCCAATCGCGCCGCCGTCCGTCTACGTCAACCAGGCGTATTACGAACGAAAAATCGGCGATTACGGCCGTGCCGACGTCATCCGCCTGCTTGTTGACAGCGCCGCGGGCTACGACGACAAAGCGGTCGCCCGGGATCTGGAAGCGCGGCTAAAAGCAGCAGGAATGGATATCCGTACGACGCATACGATATCCGAAGATCGCGATATCTTCGGCGAGCGCTTTAACATCATTACCGTGATCTTAATGATCATGGCCTTCTTGATGGCGCTCGTCGGCGCACTGGGCTTGATGGGCACCATGAGCATCAACGTGCTGGAACGTAAGCGCGAGATCGGCGTGATGCGCGCGATCGGCGCTTCAGACGGCGCCGTGCTGCGCATTTTCATCATCGAAGGGGTGATCATCGGCGTGATGTCATGGGCCGGGGGCATCGTTATTTCGCAGGTCATGGCCCGCCTGATCAGTTATCAGGTCGGCATGGCTTTTCTGGAACTGCCGCTGCATTTTCGCTACAACTGGTTCGGGCCGCTCCTCTGGCTGTTGATCGTCGTCTTTATTTCGGCCGTGGCCAGCATGGTGCCAGCCTACAACGCCGCGCGTCTCAGCGTACGTGAGACAATCGCCTACGAATAGGCATGATAGGTCTATCGATAGGATTAGTCGCTGATCCACGTTAGAACATCCATTCGTATTACGCTATAATCGTTACTCTTGCTAACATAAAGGAAAAACACAAGCAAAAGCATGTGCAGAAGAGAATGGACCATGCTGAAGCATATGCACCACGTGATCATTTATGAGCAAACGTGAGTTCCGGCTGGAAAATGAATACAGCTATAACTACGAGGGTCCGGTGCGCTGGATCGTCTCGCACGTTATGCGTTACCCGCTGATTCCCCTGGCTATCCTTACCGGCGCCATCCTGAACAATGTGGCCTACAGCATGATCCAGGTTCTGATCGGCCGTGCTTTTGATCTGATCACGCAGCCGGAGTGGCCGGTGAACGCGCTGCTGCTGCTGGCCGTGGGCGTCTTTGTCGCCGCCACCTCCCAGGGTTTATTTGGCCTGGTCCGCAACTGGTCAACGGAATACATGGCGCAGCGCGTGGAGCGCGACGCACGCAATGAGCTGTACATCGATCTGCTGGGCAAGAGCCAGAGCTTTCACGGCCGTCAGCGCATTGGCGACATCATGGCCCGCGCTACCAACGATGTGCGGCAGTTGAACTTTATGTTCAGTCCCGGCCTGATGTTGATCGTCGACGCCCTCATGGGCATCATCGTACCGCTTATTATGATCGCCTTGATAGATTACCGCCTGCTGCTGGTACCCGTCCTGTTCCTAATTGCCTTTGTGATTACTGTGTGGGATTACGCCCGGCAGCTCAATCCAGTGAGCACAGCCATGCGCGACCAGTTCGGGGTGATGAACGCCGGCCTGGCCGAGACAATTGCCGGGATCGAAGTCGTCAAGAGCAATGCGCAGGAACCACAGAAAGAAGAAGCTTTTGTCAGCGACGCCGCCCGGTTCAGAGATTACTTTGTGCGCCAGGGGGAAATACAGGCTCGTTATCTGCCTATGCTCGTTTTCAGCGTCGCCTGGGGCGCCGCCTTTCTCCTGGGGGCGCTGCTGTGGCAGGCGGGTGAAATATCGGCGGGCACCGTCGTGGCCTATATGGGCCTTGTCGGCACACTACGCTTTCCAACATTTATTTCGATCTTCTCTTTTAATCTTGTGCAGTTGGGCATTGCCAGCGCCAGGCGCATCCTGGAATTAATCGAGGTGAGCGGCGATCTGGATGAAAACCCGGACGGCGTGGCGGCGACGATTCACGGCGAAGTCACATTCAATGACGTCAGCTTCGGCTACAACGGCTCTTCCGTTCTCAAGGATATCAGTTTTACGGCCCGGCCGGGAGAGACGATCGCCATTGTCGGCGAAACCGGCTCCGGTAAATCATCGCTGACGCGCCTGATCAACCGCATCTTCGATGCCAATGAGGGAGAGGTTCTTGTGGACGGCGTGGATGTGCGCGCCTGGAACCTGGAATCGCTGCGCTCACAGATCTCGACCATTGAGCAGGATGTGTTTCTTTTTTCGCAGACGCTGGCCGAAAACATCGCCTTTGGCCAACCGGATGCTTCGCAGGAAATCATCGTGCAGGCCGCGAAAGAGGCGCAGGCTGATGATTTTATCGCCGGCTTCAAGGAAAAATACGAGACGGAAGTCGGAGAGCGGGGCGTGATGCTTTCCGGCGGCCAGCGCCAGCGCATCGCTATCGCACGCGCCTTTCTGACCGATCCGAAGATCCTTATTTTGGATGATAGTACGAGCGCGATTGACAGCGCGACGGAAGACCAGATTCAGCGGGCGATGCGCCGCATCAGCAGCCAGCGAACGACCTTTTTAATCACCCATCGTTTGAGCCAGATCCGCTGGGCGGATCGTATCCTGGTGCTCAAGCAGGGGCGGCTGGTTGACCAGGGCACGCATGAAGAACTGCTGGAACGCAGCGAGGATTACAAGCGTATTTTTGCGCGTTACGAGTAATCCGGTGCTTTTTGAGTATTGAGAATTATCTGGACACAGAGATCAGGGAGAAGACACGGGGAACACGGAGTTTTTGGACTTTGAATGAACACGCAGCCAGCTAAGGGCTGGAGAAAATATGGGCTTTATTCTTGACGGCTTAGAATCTGAAGATTACGACCGGCAGTACAGCGACCGGGAGCTGTTGGAGCGCATCATCAGCTATTTCCGCCCGTATACCAAGGAGATGATCCTGGTGGCGGTGATGATCGCGCTTAACTCGGCGGCGACCATCGCCGGGCCGATCCTGATCGCCAAAGCGATCGATATGCTGAGCGTACAATCGTCGACGCGGGCAATTGTGCTGCTGTCCCTGGGCGTCATGCTGCTGGGGGTCGCCGCCTGGGTCTTTAACTTCATCCGCCAATGGTTCTCAGCGCGGGTAACGGGCAATGTCGTCTTGCAGCTGCGCAAGGATGTCTTCTCGGCCACGGTGCATCACGATATGTCCTTCTATGACGATCACCCGTCCGGCAAGATCGTCAGCCGCATTACGTCCGACACACAGGATTTTGCGGAAACGGTGAATCTGACGCTAAACCTTCTCAGCCAGATACTGCTGGTGATCGTCCTGACCTTATGGCTCTTTACGATCAACGTTCCCCTGACGCTGATCCTTCTGGCCATGGCGCCCGTGGCCGTGGTGATTGCCCTGAGCTTCCGGCGCATCGCGCGGCGGGTCACGCAGAATGCAAAAAGGGCCACCGCCGTGATCAATGCCCAGATCCAGGAGTCGATCAGCGGCATTGTCGTGGCCAAGAACTTCCGCCAGGAGCAGGCCATCTACGAGACATTTGAAAAAAACAATCGCCAGGGATACCGGACGGGCGTGCAGCGCGGGTTGACGATGGTCTCCATCTTCCCGATCATGGGACTTGCATCAGGTCTGGGCACGGCCGTGCTGCTTTTCTTCGGCGGGCTGGCAACGGCAAACCCGGGGAGCGGCGTCACAACCGGCGACTGGTACCTGTATATGCAGGCGGTGGGCTTCTACTGGTTCCCGCTGATGGGCATCGCCTCTTTCTGGAGCCAGTTCCAGGACGGGCTGGCCGCGGCCGAACGCGACTTTGCCCTGATCGATCTAGAACCAAAGGTCAAGCAAACGGGGAACGAGCCGGTCGACCACCTGAAAGGCGCGATAGACTTTGACCATGTCAGATTCAGCTATACGGATAAGGAGATCGTCCTGCCTGATTTCTCCCTGTCGATCAAGCCGGGCGAAACAGTGGCTTTGGTCGGGCACACGGGCGCGGGGAAGAGCAGCATCGCCAAGCTGGCCATGCGTTTTTACGAATTTCAGGATGGGAAAATCAAAATTGACGGCCGTGATATCCGCTCTTTAGACCTGAGCCAATATCGCCTGCATACCGGCTTCGTGCCGCAGGACCCGTTCCTCTTTTCGGGCACGGTGGGGGAGAATATCGCCTACGGCCGTCCCGGGGCCACGCCGGAGGAAATCGCCGCAGCGGCGAACACGATCAGCGGCGGGGAGTGGCTGGCGACGCTGCCGGATGGGTTGGACACGGACGTGGGTGAACGAGGCGGCAGCCTCTCGATGGGCCAACGGCAGCTCGTGGCCCTGGCCAGGGTGGTGCTGAAGGACCCGGGCATCTTCATCCTCGACGAGGCGACGGCCAGCGTCGATCCCTTCACGGA
>JBJYWZ010000523.1:0-2383 GCA_046259725.1 Promineifilaceae bacterium (SeqCode)
CGTCTGGCGATAAGGATAAACCAGAATTTGAAATGGGGCTCTTGCCATTATTGATGCCTTATACTCTGCAGACTACGCCGTATAGTAAAGAAATGCGCCGATACCACCCGCGTCGTGCAGCTGATCGGCCGCCTTTCCTTCAACAAATTCCAGATCCGCGCTGGACCGGATCGCCTTGACCAGGAGCTCATCCGCGGCCACCATATCCGTCGGGTAAGGTAGGACAAGCTCGCTGACCGCGTAGCGATCCAGCGCTTCACTGACCGCTTCCTGACCCAGTACGGCGCGTCCACCCGCGTGGGCGCGGTTAACCAGGCTATTTACCAGGTGCTCTTCCGCCTCACGTTCCGCGGCTTCGGCTACCGGCCGTATTTGTACGGCGATGTCGTGCACAGGGGTATCAATGGGAACCGGCAGCATAGCGATCACATGATCGGCGACAAAGGGGTGCAAATAGTTGCGCACCGCATGCGCAAGCTGCATATTGCCGCCAAAGATAACGCGTTCTACGTCGTCGGAATCCAAATAATGCCTGTCCAGTTCGGCCGCCGCATGGCGCGCAAAGCGGCGATCGATTTCGTCGAGGCGATCCGCCTGGCTAGAGTCATGCGCTGTCTTATGCACTTTGCGATTCCAGGTCTGATCGACGTGAATTGAAACCTCTTCGGCCGATTCGCCAAGGAACATGTTAATCGCCCGTGCGCGATCCTGCGCGAACAGCACAACCAGGTACTCCTGGTACTCATCCAGGGCGCGCAGAAACTTGGCAACCTGCGGTTTGCCGTAATGGGCGAAGTTGGAAAGGACCACCGGAAGCTCATAGAAAAGTTCGCGATCCGGTCCAATGAACAAGGCAAGCGTCTTCCCCTGCGGTCTGTAGCCACCTATGAAGTTCTCCAACCGCAATCGTGTTCGCGCCCACTTTGTCTTCTCCGACGTATCGCTCAGGCGCACGTTTTTCCACTGTTTCGTCTGCTCCGGATCGAGCCCGTCCTCGATCTCCGCCAGCGCATTGCGCAGGAAAATGGGCCACTTCGCCTGCCCCTGATTCCGTTCATCAGCCGGGTCAACAACCAGATAGAGAGAAAGCACGTCTTCCAGGCTATCAGCATCCTGCTCATCAGCCGCAAATTCTTGCAGCAGGGTTTCAGCATTGTGTATCATCGAATTTTCTCCAATCTATGGTTCCACTATTCTGTAAATCAATCTGCAATTATCTTAGCGGATCCGGCGGCCTAACGGCTATCCAGTTAATTGCCTAACTATAAACCGCCGTCGGTAGTAAGCCTGGCGGCCGTCTGACCTGCGCAGCCTGTTCGAAAGCGTAGGCCAGGCGGATCAACCTTCCCTCCTGCCACGGGCCAGCAATGAAGGAGATGTTGACAGGCAGGCCGAATACATAACCCGCGGGCACGCTGATAGTGGGATAGCCAGCGACGGCCGCCGGCGATGAGCTGCCGCCTTTATAGCTGTCGCCATTCACCCAGTCGGTCAGCCAGGGGGGCCCGCCGGTGGGCGCGACAATGGCATCGAGGTTATGCGCGGACATCGTGGCATCGATGCCTTCTTCGCGAGCCAGCCTGCGGCAGTCAGCCAGCGCTCTCTGGTAGACATCATCCGCCAATGATCCCTTCTCCTGCGCTGCCAGAAATTGTTCCTGCCCAAAATAAGGCATCATCGTCTCGCGGTGGGCTTCATTGTAGGCGATCAGGTCGGCCAGCGAATGCACACGCGCCTCCGGGCCCAATTGGCCGAGATAGGCGTTAAGCCCGGCCTTGAATTCATAGTAGAGCACCTCGTCCTCCGGCGCATCCAGTTCCCCGGCCGTGCCGATATTGGCTTCGTCGATGACGACTGCTCCCAGGTCACGCATCACGTGCAGGCTTTCTTCAAAGATGGCATCAACATGGGGATCGAGCCCGCAGAAGTTGCGCGCTACGCCAATCCGCGCGCCCTTTAGCCCAGCCGCGTCCAGCATGGCGGCGTAATCTTGCGGCGGCTCGAAGCCGAGATACGTCATGTCCCGCGGATCCCGGCCGGCCATTGCCTGCAGGAGCACGGCGGCATCAGCCACGGTACGCGTCATCGGCCCTGCCGTATCCTGGCTATGCGAAATCGGAATGATGCCTGTACGGCTTACCAATCCGACCGTCGGCTTCAGCCCCACGATGCCGTTCGCATGCGCCGGGCAGACGATGGAGCCGTCCGTCTCCGTGCCGACTGCAGCCACGCAGAGATCGGTAGCTACGGCGGCGCCAGAACCGGAACTGGAGCCGCACGGATTGCGATCGAGCGCGTAAGGATTACGCGTCTGCCCGCCCTGGCTGCTCCAGCCGCTGCTCGAGCGCGTCGAGCGGAAATTGGCCCACTCGCTGAGATTTGT
>JBJYWZ010000524.1:0-2173 GCA_046259725.1 Promineifilaceae bacterium (SeqCode)
TCGCCCAGACTGGCGCCGGAAGCGCCCATGATCAGCGTCGGCATGACATGCGGGGCATCTGCATGATTGCAGACGACAACCATTTTACTTTCACCATTTTCACTCATTTTTATCTCTCCTAACTATATAAGATTTTCTACGGCAACCGGCGCCTAAGATGCACGGACGGCCGTTTCGGGATCAAAAGCCTTTCAGAATGCGCCTCAATTCGCGCGCATGCTCGGCCTCATCAGCGGCCATTTCTTCCAGTTTCAGTTTGAGTCCGACTGCTCCTATTTCGCCGGCGAGTTCTGCGTGTTTGATATATTCCTCAACATCATGCAGTTCCATCTCCAGGTCCATTTCGAGCATTTCTTTCATTGCCGGCGGTTTGTCAAATGCTTTTGGTGTGGTGGTCGGCTCGCCCCCGAGATCGACGATCACATCAGTGAGAAACGCCGCATGGCCCAGTTCATCCTCAACTTCGTCGCGGAACAGCTCGCGTAATTGGATGCCCATGAGGCCGGCTGATTTCCCTGCTTGGTAATTGTAGCGAATGACTGTGCCTAATTCTGCAGCCAGATCTTCGTTCAAACCTTTAATCAGTTTGTCTTTTGTGTTCATGCAGTATCTCCTAAATGTATTGCAAAGAGTCCGTAGACTTGGGAAGCGTCTTTTACAGTTTCAATCCATTGCCGCAGGTGCAAGGGTGCCTTCGGCTTGTTCCTGCCGCACTCGCGCCTTAACAGCCTCTAAATATTGCGCCAGCGGCCGGTAGAAAAGATGAGCCCATTTGCCGATGGCCACTTCTGTATCCAGCATGGCGATCATGGCCATCACGTGAATCACATACATGATATAGGTCGGCCATGCCCAGCCCGCATAACGAAACGCATGCACCAGGATTCCTGTTACGGCGCCCAGCAGGATAAACACAGGGAAGAACCAGTCTGAGGGCTGCGAGAAACGGTGCAGCTGCTCGCGCTTGCGATAACGGCCGACCAGAATCTCCACTGAGCCGATAATCAGGGCAATCGTGGCGTAATAGCCCAACCAGCGCTGCGGGTGTGTAAGCGGGTAAATTTCATCCGTCTGGAACCACCACAGAAAGCCGATAATCAGGACCAGCATCGTAACGTAGCCGGAAACCAGGAAAAGATGTTTCAACCAGCGGCTGTGGTCTTCGCCGCAGTCGCGCCAACGCTTCTGTGTGACGAAGTGAATAACGAATTCCTTGAACTCCTGGATATAAATCCTCATTGGCACTTCGCCGTCCCTGCTGACCGGCGCCATCACGTGACTGAACATACTGGCCGACCCTCTGACCATACGGAAACCAAGGTAAGCGCCATGCAGCAAGACGATAAGCCACACCAGCATCACCGGGGCAAATGCATTTAACTGAACGCTGTCCGTGACGATGAAATCGAAGCCCGTAATCAGGTGGAACAAGATGAAGGCAGCCAGCGTGATCAGGCAGATGCGCAAGATAGTGATCCACACCGCCTTCTCCGATGTATACAGCCTGGCGCTGTGCCCCGTTGGGTCGTACTGCGCCGTCAGCCAGCGCCGCAGGGCCATCATCGTTTCCCCGGGTTCCGCCTGCCGCGGGCAGGTCTGGGCGCAGTCACCGCAGTAATAACAAAGCCAGGGATCGGTGCTCTCCAGTAAACGATCTTCCATGCCTAACTGCGCCAGGCGGATCATATTGCGCGGGAAGGGATGCTCATCATCCGTCAGCGGGCACATGGCCGTGCATGTCCCACAGTTAAAGCAGATCTCAGCGCCCACTGCACCATAATCTTTCAGTTCAAGTAATAAGTTAGGGTCTACACGATTGCTCATCGTTCATCATCCTGAAAAGATAGAGATAGAGAGGGCCTACCGTCCCGGTAGGCCCTCTCTATCCTCTACACATATTGGTAAAGATAATACTCCCCGCACATGCCCGTTTCCTCGACAAGGCCGTATTTCTTCAGCGCCATGAGGTGCCACAATACCTCATTGGCCGGCACACCAGACAGCTCAGCCAATTCAGGTACGGCCTTTGCTTCGCCTCTGATATGCTTACAAATTTCCCTGCGCACCGCTTTTTGCTCTTTCAACAGCTCTTGCGAACGGGCGACCGTCTCTTTGTGCTCTTCGCGCAGTTTCTTGAGAAATATGGCGCGTTTCTTGGCATCTTCTTTCGTGG
>JBJYWZ010000525.1:0-3804 GCA_046259725.1 Promineifilaceae bacterium (SeqCode)
CCCGCCGAATCAAACCATCGCTACAACGCCTCCACATTCAATCAGGTGGATCGGCTGTTGGGCGGCGATGAGGCCATGGCGAGGCTCGCCGCCGCTGCCCATGCGCGCAATATCCGCCTGATGGGCGATCTGACGACGAATCACTGCGGGAACACACATGAGTGGTTCCAGGCAGCACAGGCCGACCCGGATTCTCCGGAAGCGACGTTCTTTTTCTTCCGCAACCACCCCGATGA
This sequence comes from Promineifilaceae bacterium (SeqCode), assembly GCA_046259725.1. Lineage (GTDB taxonomy): Bacteria > Chloroflexota > Anaerolineae > Promineifilales > Promineifilaceae > JAACFF01. Next base: position 237 of record JBJYWZ010000525.1, read on the forward strand.
GTACGATGCCTGGTGGGGTATGAAGGAAATGCCGATCTTCGACCACCGCAGCTTAGAGCTGCGCCGCCGGCTCTATGATGGCCCGGGTTCAGTCATCGCAAGATGGCTCGGCCCGCACGCGCTGGATGCCTGGCGCATCGATGTCGCTAATATGACCGGAATTCACGGTGATATTAATCTCAGCCACGAGGTAGCGACAACGATACGGCGCACGATGGCGCAGACTACCGCCGAGTCCTTCCTGCAGGCCGAGTCTAATCACGACGCAAGCCGCGACTTGCTCGGTGACGGATATCAGGGCACGATGAATTACGCGGCATTTACACGGCCGTTGTGGCAGTGGCTGCTTCCCCCGCAGCCGCGTCCCTATGCACACGGCAAATATCCCGCATTGCCAAATCTTCCCGGTCCCATGATTGTCAGCGCGATGCGCCAGTTGTCCGGAGTCACGCCCTGGCAGGCTACGCTCCACGCCATGAACCTCATTGGTTCCCACGATACGCACCGCGTGATATCGTTGCTCGGCGATTCGCAGTTGGTTGATGTCGCCTTCGGCATGCTCGCTGCCTACCCTGGTGTTCCGATGATTTACGCCGGTGACGAAATTGGCCTGGCCACGATGGGACCGGAGTACGCGCGAATTCCGATGCCCTGGGACCATCCGGAGCGGTGGGATCAACAACGCCTGGCCAATACGCGAGCGTTGTTCAATACGCGCGACCAGAGCCCCGCCCTTCAGCGCGGCGGTCTACGCTGGTTGCATATTGGGGATGATGCACTCGTCTTTCTGCGCGAAGCCCCCGGCGAGACTGTATTGGTCCATGCAGCACGTGCTGATCACGCGCCCATTCATATCCCGTCAGAAGTGCTGGGCCTTGAACTTGAGGGGCTTGCGGGCACGAGAGACCTGCAGGCCGGCTCCGACGGTTGGATTACACTTCCCGCAAATGGGCCCGCATTTAGTTTGTGGCGATTGTCTGCTTTGTAAATGATTAAGCAATATGAATCCGCGGCTTTGTACCGGTACCAGAAAGCTTCGGAACGAGGTAAGTTGTGATTACTCTGAAACCAAACGTCATGCTGCATGGTGCAGATTACAATTATGAGCAGTGGCTTGAATACCCTGATGTACTGGACCGCGATTTTGAGTTGATGAAAGAGGCTCACTGCAATGCGATGAGCATCGGTGTCTTTTCATGGGCGATGCTGGAGCCGGCTGAGGGAGAATATGAGTTCGCCTGGTTGGATCGTCTGATGGATCGGTTGGCCGAGAACGGGATAGGGGCGATTCTGGCAACGCCAAGTGCGGCGATGCCGGCATGGATGGCCCATAAATACCCGGAAATCAGGTTGGTGCGTGAAAACGGCCGTCAGCCCCATCGCATGCGCCAGAATTTCTGCCCTACCTCGCCTCTATACCGCGAGAAGGTGCGGCAAATTGATACCATACTGGCCAGCCGTTACGCCGGGCACCCGGCGCTGCTCTTGTGGCATGTTTCCAATGAATATGGCAATAACGGCTGTCGTTGTGAGCTTTGCCTGGCTGCATTCAGAAAGTGGCTGCAGGCGCGCTATGGTTCCCTGGATGCGCTGAATGAAGCGTGGTGGACGACATTTTGGAGTCACCGTTATACGGACTGGTCGCAAATCGAACCGGTCGATCCTTCGATGCATGGTCTGATGCTCGACTGGAAACGGTTCGGTAGCGATCAGGTCCTGGATTTCTACCTGGCGGAGATCAAGCCGCTGCGCGAATTTGCTCCTCACATCCCTGTCACGACCAACTTTATGCAGCCGGATGTGGGGCTCGATTACTGGGCGTTTGCGCCGCACGTGGATGTGGTCGCCTGGGACAGCTATCCACGCTGGCACAGCGAATCTGATGAATCGTTGGTGGCGATGAAAACCGCCTTTTATCATGATTTACACCGCTCCTACAAGCAGCAGCCGTTTATTTTGATAGAATCCACGCCGAGTGCCACCAACTGGCAGGGCATCAGCCGGCCCAAACGACCCGGCATGCATCAGTTGTCCTCGCTGCAGGCTGTGGCACATGGCGCTAATGGCGTCGGATACTTCCAGTGGCGGCAGAGCCGGGGTGGGGAGGAAAAGTTTCATGGGGCCGTGATCGGCCACGCGGGGGACGAAAATACAAGGACCTTTCGCGAGGTCGCCGCGGTAGGTGAACTGCTTGCCCAACTTGGACCGGTTGCAGAATCGGTTAATCACGCCGAGGTCGCCATTATCTACGATTTTCAAAACGAATGGGCGCTTGATCTGGCTCAGTTGCCGCGCAGCATTGAGAAAAACTACCAGGAACGCTGCCTTACGCACTATCGGCCGTTCTGGCAGCGCGGCATCACCGTGGACATCATTAACAGCACCTTTGCCGACTTATCACAATACAAGCTTCTTATTGCGCCCATGTTATATATGCTGCTGCCAGGGGTCGCCGGGCGGTTGGAGGAGTTCGTACGTGACGGCGGTACGCTTGTAACCACGTATCTGACAGGCCTGGTAAACGAGAGCGATCTCGTATTCCTGGGTGGTTCGCCGGGTCCGCTCAAAGAGCTGCTGGGCATTTCTGTAGCGGAGACGGACGTGTTGTACGAACACCAGCAGCAATCGATTCAATTGACCCGGCAGCTATTTTCCTCTCCAAAAAATGATAGCGCAGCCGGTTATCGTGTTACGCACTATGCAGACCTCGTGCGGCTGCAAACGGCCAAAGCGCTGGCTGTTTACAAGCGGGATTACTATGAGGGTTGGCCGGCCGTTACTGTCAATCAGTTTGGCAGCGGAAGCGCGTACTATCTCGCGGCTCGTTATGACGAACCGTTCCTGGCTGACTTTTATGGAGAACTGGGCAAGGAGCTTGGGCTGGAACAGACTATCTCCAATCCTTTGCCAAAAGGTGTTACAGCCCAAAAACGCGTCACGGATTCAGAGGAGTGCATCTTCTTGCTGAACTTTGAGCCGCTGCCACAAACAGTTGGATTGGGCGATATGTTGGCTCTTGACGCCTTGTCAGGAGAAGAAATCTCGGTAGAGGTGGTACTGGCCGGCTATGGAATTCGCATTTTGCGCTGGCCACGATAACGCATCTCGCAAAAGTATGATAAATAAGCTATCGCTCTCGCTTTGTGTTTGTTGGCAATCACCGGTTTCTATTTTACAATAGTGTACCTGTTTCCCGTTTAAGCATTTTGGTTTTTGGAGGTGATGCCATACGTTCTGATCGACCAAGAGTACAATTACAATTCTTAGTTGAAAACACTGAAATAAACATTGTGAGGAGATAGATGAAACACAATAGATTGTTTTTACTCGTAATTGCCCTTTTGTTGGGAGCCCTTGTGCTCAGCGCCTGTGGTGGCGGCGGAGAGGAAGCTGCGGAAGCACCCGCCGAAGAAGCTGCTGAAGTAGCCGAAGAGCCAGTTGCGGAGCCAACAGAAGCGCCGATGGAAGAGCCAACAGAGGAGCCCATGGAGGAACCAACAGAGGAGCCCATGGAGGAACCAACTGAGGCACCGGCGGAAGAGACTCAAGCAGAAGCCCCTGCGGAAAC
>JBJYWZ010000526.1:0-4699 GCA_046259725.1 Promineifilaceae bacterium (SeqCode)
GATTTCTCAATTGTCTCTATCACCCCAGTTTTTAAATCATGATCGGTATTTTGCTCTTTGTTATTCAATCAATGCCAAAGTAAAACTGGGGGATAAAAGGAGGTGTGAGGGGGGATAAAAACATCTTATTGCTTCGAAGTTTCTCTTAATACAGAAAACAAAGAAAAATAGTTTGAATTAACAGCCAGTAATATAAAAAAGGGAGAGGACTATAATGAAACCCAAACTATTGATAATTTTATTAGTTATAGCAGTAGCCCTGCTGACGATCACGGCGGTCCTGGCTGATGATGGTGAACTGGTACGCAAGAGCATGGCACCAAAAGGTGACAATGCGCCTGCAGTTCCTGAAGGTTTCATTGCCGAAGCCGATCACGCCTTTATCGACATGATGAAGTTTTATGTGCCGATGCAGAAGTCTGACGGGACCATAGAGGACCCAGATGCTACGGATTACTACAACATTGATGGCGACCTGGTAGAAACGCGCACCCTGGCCAAACCCTTGATCAGCGTCTACATTTATGGTCCCGCCGAAGAAGTGGAGGGGATTGGCTTTGTCGGCCACGGCAAACGTGAGGCTTACGGGGCAGTAAGCCTCGATGACGGCACAACCTGGAAAGTAACCAACCTGTCCGAGTCGGCCGACCTGTTTTCCAGTGATGTTGTTCGCGATGATATACCCCTCTTCGACGATACTGAAGGGGCTTATCCGGGCGATGTGATCAATGTCTTCCAGGCCACGGCGGGTAATAAAACACTGGCCGTGTGGCCCAGCCGCTATTGCCAGGGAGGATCGCCAAATTATTCATTAGATACAAGTAACCCTGAGAAACTGGACGCAATCGCCGCAGAAATGGAAATTACCCTTGATGATCCATCAGCCGATGATCTGTACCTGATCGATATGTTCGGCGTTGGCGGCTCACAAGGATCGGTTGATTACAGCGATGACAAATTTGAACAGAACCAGCCAGTTAAGGAAGTGCCTTTCGCCTGTCTCTGGGCGGCGCGCGGCGAGCTGGTGCAGGGGGACGACCCGCGCACCGGAACTGTCGAAGAAAGCTATATGCGATGGTTCAAGGCGGAGCGCCTCACTTCCGGCCGGCGCGACGTGAATCGCGTCGAGGCTTCCTGCGTGGCCGGCGCCGGCTGCGCCATTACCTGGCAGGAGGATCCGGAAGGCCTGCGCGGCGGCCAGGGTGAAGGCCCCGGCGAAGGCTGGAGCGGCGCCGTAGCCAACAGCCAGACCGACGTCTGGTACTCCTATATCAACTGGGAGCACTTTAACCTGGTGGAAGATCCTCAAGATGAGGCAGGGGCAGCTATTATCACACTGGAAGATTACGAGGAATTGGCTGTCGATACAGTGAATATCACTCAAAAACCACAGGTGGGCATCCCCTTCGCCGTGCCCATGCGCGTGACAGACAATGCCAAGTGCAACGTGACCAACCCGCAGCCTTACTGCAATGGCTCAGCTATTTCCGCTGATCACACAGATGTGCTGAACCCCCTCGACTACGGCATGGTCGACATGTGCGCTGATACAGTCCAAATTCCGACCGGCCAATCAGGTAGCCTTGCTGATGTTTGCGTAACCGAGTATGGCCTGCCCCTGGTGGGCAATATCGCCGCCACGCGCCCGCGTCTGGGACTGTACGGCTACGACAGCGATAAGGATGATGTCACTGACAGCGCCTTCGTGGTCTTCGAAGCCGAGGAATCAAAAGGCCTGGGCGCCTTCGGATTCACCGCAGATGGCACGGCTTGCGATCCCGAAACTGTACCTGACTGTATCGCCTTCGACGAGGGCAAGAATGTCTGGTACTACTCCTTTAATATGGAGTTGACCGGGGACAATGACGATAATTACGCTGATAAAGAGGATCTAGATAGCCTGATCGCCAATCTGGGCGGCCATGGCAACCAACTCAACCAACCCGAGGTAAATTGGGAAACCGGCGAATTCTACTCAGTAGCCAACACCGTTGACTTCTGGGATTTCGGCGATTATAACTACGAGATATGGAACACGGAGATCGCCCGCCGTGGCAGCCTGCTGGCCCAGGATATTGTCAAGGTTGACAATAACATCTCCAAGGCCAAGGCAGGTTTGATTGCCATGCCAGCCTGGAAGCAGGGCATTATGAACCAGGGTGGCCCGGCGGATGTGATGGTGCGGCGTATCATTATCCCCAAAGGTTGGAACATAAATAAAGGTAATCCTTACGCTTTCCGTAACATGGCCTGCGATGAATGGCTCTACAGCCGTGACAAACAATCTGGCATGCCGGAAAACGCCTATTATCCGGACGGACTCTGTATGGACTCAGCGATCAACCTCTCAGGTTACATCCCCGATACCTGCACCGATTCGCAGACGGGCAGCGATGAGGATTGCCCACAGGTGGACCTGAGCCAGGGCACGACCTTCGGCGTTGGGGACACCAATCCCATCTTGCAGGGCAACCAGGTGGATCCCAATCAGACCAGGGTTCTTAGCTGGCACCAATGCCCGGCCGATTTCACCTCGGTGAGCGGCGAGACGCTGGACTGCAGCACCGATCTGCGCACGGACGACAGCACGCTGGCCGACCAATCCTGGTACAATCCGCTGGACGTCTCCAAAGGCCACCGCGGCTTCCTGGATGGCGATTTTGTGATGATGCTCTACGCCTGGTCGCCCAACTGGCGGCTGAACGCCAAGGGCAACGACCGCTACGAGCTCTACGTCAGACGCTCCTTCGACGGCGGCGAGACCTGGACGACGCTACCCGGCAATTTCAAGCATTGGACCAACGAATCGTATTTTGGTGCCGGTACGGTCACCTGCGAGACCTTCCGCTCCACGGAGACAGGCGGTGGCGGCATTGTCGAGCCTCGTGTCTGCAACGAATACGCTGCCGGCGCAAACGAACAGGCGCGCAACGTTACCCAGCTCAAGTCCATGGCCACGACCACGCTCGATCCACGCTATGCCACCACCGGTTCCCCGCGCGGTGAAAGCATCACCGCCGATCCCTTCGGGTATGGCATCCCCTATCCTGATACGGAAGACCTGCGCGATCCCTCACGCTACTTCATCGTCTATGAGACGGGTGACAACGACACCACGGCCGAGGGTGAACCGGAACCCCTGGATCTGTTCTACAGCCGCGCGGTCATGTTCGGCGACAACTACCAGGTATGGTCTGAAGAGACCGATCTGACCGACTGCTACCCGTCCGATCCGCATGGTGTACTTCCTGAAGAAGACCTAAGGATCGGTACCGGATTCTGCAACGAATTCGACCAGGTAGACGCGGGTAATCAAAGCATCGAGGGCAGCGAGGCCAGCCTCGAGGCCAACCCGGGCGGCGAGTTCATGTATGCTGTGTGGGCGCAGTTCGATACCGAAAACGCCCAAGGCGAAGAGGAATCCGATCCCATGGCCCGTCGTGTTTGGTGGATCGATGGTTGGATCTCCGAAACCAACGCCTGGACGCTGCCTGGAACCAACAGCAGCAACTGAAACAAGCACGAATAGTTAGCGGAGGGCCGCCGTTAACGGCGACCCTCCCTCTCCGGCCAAGATTGTCACTAAATGGAGGACAAAAAGATGCTAAATAATAAAACGCGTTTCATCGGGCCGCTGTTGGCTTTTTTGCTCATCGCGCTCGTCGCTGTGCCGGTGATTTATGCCACCAGCAATGGGCTTGCTGACTGGCGGAACCACTATGAAAATTCGAACTCGGATGACGCTGGCTGCCAGCTTTGTCATGGCACCAGCTTGGGTCAGTTAAATACTTACGGGAAAGACATTTGCGATAAGTTCATAGATCAAGGATTTATTTCCAGCGACTGGACTGATACCTTGCTGGATATCGAAGGCATTGACTCTGATTTGGACGGGTCAAATAATGGCCTGGAGATCGCCAACAATAGCCAACCTGGCTGGACTGAAGGATTGAACCCGTTATTTTCGTCAGACTTTATCGATGGTTGTCCTAAAGTCGCGGATGATTCTACCGTGCCGAACAATGTCCCCTTACCGTACGATATCGACCTCGGCGGTGATCCCATCGCGAACCCGGGTGGGCCTTACGTGGCGCTCGTGGGCGAGATGATCACCTTCGACGGTAGTAATTCGACAGATGAAGGCGATATTGTGCGGTACGATTGGGTGTTTGGGGATGGAACTTCCGCTGTTGACGCTGGGCCTAATCCTGAGCACGCCTATGACGCAGAAGGTGTTTACAATGTGGTCCTGACGGTAACCGATAACGATGGGAATACCAATGCCGCAGGGACCACGGCGACCATCTCGCCGCTAGAGCTGCTCGATCTGGACATCGACACACTGAAAGTGGCCAGGACCGGCAGGGTTGACAAAGCCATCTCGGTCAAACTTTCGGTCGAGAACAACGGCACCGTCCTTGGCCAGGCTATCGCCACGATTTTAGGTAAGGTAGGCGGTGATACTGTATACAACCGGCGCCTGAACGTCTACGACTACATCGGTAAAGGCACCACTAACTTCACCTTTGCGGACTACACGCCTGAGGCCGCTGGAACCATCGAGTGGACGGCCACTATCGCCGATGAGGACCCGGATGATGACCTGGTCACAGCGACCACGGTTGTCAAGTAATAATAACTTTTCGGGACCGGGGGTATTTTATCCCCGGTCCTTTTTCATTCCACTCCTGGGTCTTGG
>JBJYWZ010000527.1:0-1654 GCA_046259725.1 Promineifilaceae bacterium (SeqCode)
TTCAGCGCCGCACGGCGCCATGCGTATTCGGATCGTAGCCGGGTGGCCAGATGGTGGCTTCGTCGTAGGTGGCCTGGTTGACGACGAGGGTCGCGCCATCCTCTTCGTCGCCGGCGCGGGAGGGCTTGCTCTTGGCTTCGCTGAGGTTGGCGCCCTGCAGCGTGGCAAAGCTGAAGTCAGCGCCGACGAGGTTGGCGCGGGAAAGATCCGCTTTTTTCAGGTTGGCCTCGATCAGGCTGGCGTCGTTGAGCAAGGTGTTGTCCAGAACGGCCGAATTGAGGTCGGCCTCGCGCAGATGGGCGCCGCTGAGGTAGGCGCCGCTGAGGATGGCCTTACCGAGCGCCGACCGGCGCAGCTCGACGCGGATCAGGTTGGCGCCGATGAGGTTGGCACCGGCCAGGTTCGAGCCGGACAGCCTGGCTTCGTGGAGATCGGCGCCGGCGAGATGGGCATTGTGCAGATCGGCCGATTCCAGTTCGGCGAAACTGAGGTCCGCGTCCTGGAGATTGACGACGGGATCGGGCAGCGTGATCAGGTCCGCCTCATAGAGGAAGCGCAGCACCTGTCCCTTCCTGGTGGCGTTGATGCCGCGGAAGACCGCCAGGGTGATGGCCCGGGCGATATAGCGCACGTCGTCATTCTGATCGGAGGATCGCAGGTTGTGTTCAAGCATCAGGCCGGACATGCTGTGGTAATAATCGGCGATGATGGACTCTTCCTGGCGGTCTTTCTCGATGATCCAGTCGTTTTGATGCGCCTGTCTGGCCAGCATCTGTTCAAACTCGCGGGCGCGAAATTCGCGATTCTGCTGCGCACGGCCGATCGCGGCCGCGCCGACGGCCAGGGCCAGGGGCACGATGATCAGAGCCAGCCAATCCCAGAGATTCTTGTAAGGCGAGATACCGGTGTACAGGGGCAGCGGGGTGCTGCCAAAGCCGGTCCAGGATGGAGAGTCCTCGGGAAAGAGCGCCCAGAGAACAATGGCCAGGATAACGGCCGTCCCGACGGCCAGGAAGATAAGAAGCAGGGCGCGCAGGGCGATGTGCAGCCGCTTGTGCGCCGTGATCCAATCACCCCATTTCTGCAGATAATTGCTGCCGCTATCTTCTTCTTTGACGGCGGTCTGGTCGGCCATGATACCCTCCGAAGGTCAAACAGCCGCGCACCGCAGGTCACATTCGCTGCGGCGGCATCCGTCGTGCTGTAACGGCGCGGCGCCGCATAGGTTACATCTGATCCATTCCTTTTGGCAAGTTGGTGCGCTAAAATTTTCCGGCCCCCGGCTGGGGCACCGGCGGCAGTTGATTTGAAGACAACTTCCGGGTCCGGGCGCGAGCGAGGTTGACGATTTTGTCGGGATGGTCTATAAATAACGGTGGGAGTTAAAGCACTCGCAAAATACTTAGCACACGTTTCAATAAGGAGAAATATGATGGCTGACAACGGGACGGAAGTCTATCGTCTGGTAATTGTTAAATTCGCGGGCCAGGATCGCGCGGCGCAGGTCGTCGATATGGTCAGGAAGCAGGAAAAGAAGGCTGATTTTGATGTGAAAGCGTGGGCCGTCGTGAGAGTTGACGACAAGGGTAAGGCACACGTGGATCAGTCCGGCCACGGCGGCTGGGGATCGGCCGTTGGCGCCGGCACGGGCGTC
>JBJYWZ010000528.1:0-2552 GCA_046259725.1 Promineifilaceae bacterium (SeqCode)
CGTCATATAAGAAACACATGTTCTATAGCATTTTGTGGTTATCTTATGTATACTGCTCTACACGACATAATCTCAGTCGTTATCCTGGTGATTGCGTATAGCGCTTTCGCCCGCATTTATTGAGCAATGAGATAAAGTGGGTACCCCACAACAATAAAAAAGGCCCGTAGTTCGGACCAAGGAGGAAGACATGAACTCGAAGTCGCTTAGACGAATGCTCCAGACCCTGAAGTCGTCGCGCGTTAGAAACGCGGCGATATTTGCAGGTCTGGTGCTTGTGCTGCTGTTTGGCGTTGTTCAAGCCAGTGGCCCTATGGGCAAGCCTATGCCCCCGCACCCACCGAAAAACGGTGGCGGCATGTGGGGTAATATGCCAAATTGCTGCAGGCCACAATGGCCGCAATGGCCACCCTGGATGCCCTGGGTACCGACGGGGCCCGTCCCCACGATCAAGATTGTTGCCGTTGTTGAAGATTACCTGGTGGTCTTCGAAACGCATGATTTCCCGGAAGATGAAGTCTTTACGGTAACCATGGGCGAGATGTACACGCGAGGTGTTAACGGCATTGAGGTGGGCTCGTTCAATTCCAGTGACGGTACGCTGTGGCTGGCGTTCACACCGGATGCTCTGTACGGCCGTGATCGTATTGCGATTCGCGCGTCGACAGATCACCAATACCCATATTATGCTTTTAATTGGTTCTGGAACAATACGGCAATTGCTCCTGAGTACACGGCGCTTCAAGGAATGAGCGCTGATGATATTAAGGCCGAATTGGAAGGCCTGGGCGCTGAAGGTCTGCTTAAATTAGACAGCCTTGAAGCACCACTTTCCGAAGGCGTTGCCGCCGAACCGATGGCCGAAACTGAAGAAGCGCCGGCCGCCGAAGAAGTCACAGAGGAAACTGAGGCAGAAGTCACCGAGGAAACCGCAACGACTGAAGAGACCGAAGCCGAAACGACTGAAGGCGTTGGTGGGGCAGAGGCCGTTGAAGAAGCGGTGGCAGGGAGTGAGTTGACCGGAACTGTATGGCAGTGGGTTGGGTTCAGCGACCCCGTACAGGGTGCTTTGACAATCGACATGCCTGAGCAGTATACCGTGGAATTTATGCCCGAAGGGCTCGCAGCCGTAAAAGCGGATTGCAACAACGGCAGCGGCACCTACATCGCCGATGAGGAAGGCGGGCTGGATATCGCCATTGGCATCGTTACGACCGCCGCCTGTGCTCCGGAATCGCTGTCCGATCAATTCCTGCAGTACCTCGGTGACGTGGTTATTTACTCCTTTGACGATACTGGTTTGATTCTCGACCTGCCCTTGGACAGCGGAACATTAACTTTCGTAGCTGCGGAAGAGGCAGAAGTCCCGGCCGAAGAAGTGGCTGAGGAACCTGCCGAGGAAACGACTGAGGAAGCGGCAGAGGAAACAACCGAAGAGGCCGTAGAGGAACCCACAGAAGAGGCTGCAGAAGCGACTGAAGAAGGTGAGATGGCAGCAGCCAGCGTCACCGGTACGGTCACTTATTTACAGCGCATTGCTCTCCCTGACGACGCGGTGGTCAAAGTTCAGATTTACAACGCCTCCCTGGCAGATGCAACGGAAGTGTTAGGTGAACAAATCATCGAGACCAGTGGGCAGCAGGTGCCGATTCCGTTCGATGTTGCCTACAATCCGGACGATATTAATGAAAACCTGATGTACAGTGTATCCGCTCGCATCGAGGACAGCGCAGAAAACCTGCTGTTCATCAGCGATACGGTTACCCCGGTAATCACGCAGGGCAACCCCACCGAAGACGTGGAGATCATGACCGTCCAGGTGCAGGCCAGCCCCGAAACAGAGGCGACTACAGAGGAAGAAGCCGAAGCCACGGCGGAACCTGAAGCCGAAGCCACAGAAGAAAGTGAGTCCATGACTCCTGAAGAAACTCCGGCTTTGACCGGGGTCGTATGGACCTGGACCGAGTTTACCGATGCCGTGCAGGGCACGCTGCCGATTGAAAATCCGGAACAGTACACGGTAGAGTTCATGGACGATGGCACGGTTGGTATCAAAGCAGACTGCAATAACGGAAGCGGCTCTTTTGTTGCCGAGGATGCGGGCACCATCGATATTACGGTTGGCGCTGTTACGCTTGCTTTGTGTGAACCGGATTCCTTGAGTGACCAATTCCTTCAGTACCTGGATGCGGCCGCGATCTACTCCTTCGATGAGGGTGATCTCTTGCTGGATCTGCCGGTTGACAGCGGTACGCTGCGTCTCGCCGCTGCGGCCGCTGAAGAGGCCGGCGCAACTGCGAAGCTCGCTTCGATTACGGCAGTTCCCGTACTTCAGGACGATAATGGTGATGAAGAGGACTCTCCTGTCCCTTCATTTACGGTTTGCGCCGTGGTACGCGGTGAGACCGTCACCATCGAAGGTGAGAACTTCCCCGCCGATCAGACCTTTACGGTAAAGATGGGTGTTCCGCAGGTCGCGAATCCGATGTATCCCAAGCAGATGCCAATGGGACCGATGAAACCGGAAATGGGCCAGCCAATGGGACCGATGC
>JBJYWZ010000528.1:2652-8802 GCA_046259725.1 Promineifilaceae bacterium (SeqCode)
ATGGGCCAGCCAATGGGACCGATGCAGCCCGAGATGGGCCAGCCAATGGGACCGATGAAACCGGAAATGGGCCAGCCAATGGGACCGATGAAACCGGGTATGGGCATGTGGACAAAGCCGCAGCCCAAGATCTGGATTCCTTACTATGAAGCCGGTACGCTTGAAACAGGTGATGGCGGCGCGATAGAAGGAACCTTTGACATACCCGCCCAGTTAGCCGGCGCGTACAAGATCAATATGTTGTTGATCACTGATCACCAGTTCCCCTATATGTCCTACAACTGGTTCTATAACAACGATGCTGAAGGTTTTTGCGACACGGATAACGGCGCATAAACATCGCTAGTTTCGCCTGGATTATCCCCAGCCAGCCTGTTCTGGCTGGGGATTTTTTTTATTTGGACCCTTGTTTGGTTTAGCCGCTGAGCCTCACGGAAACCTGGCAACGTCCGCTTTTCTCTATTTCCCGTTAAGATCGTGCCGGCGATTGCTCATTTACGGTGGGGAGATCGTTCAATCCGCGTTCACAAAGCGACGGGCATAATGGTCAGATCGGGTAAAATACGTAGCTTGCTTTTTTCAAGCATCAAAATGCCATATTGAGAGAACTCTGTGATTATTGCTTTGATTAAGTCCATGCGACCACGCCAGTGGCCGAAAAATGTCTTCGTTTTCGTGCCGCTGTTCTTTGACCGAAAATTGACCGATCCCGAAAGTTTGCTGCGTACTCTTGGCGCTTTCCTTTTTTTCTGCCTCATGTCCAGTGCCGTTTACATGATGAATGATCTGGTAGACATGGAAAAGGATCGGCAGCATCCGACAAAGAAATACCGGCCCCTGCCGGCAGGCGAATTGAGCCCGAAGGTGGCCATTATCTCCGCTGTAGTCTTCGCGCTGGTAAGTCTTGTCGGCGGCTATTTGCTGTCTCCCATGTTAGCCTTGATTCTGTTGATATATTTGGCGCTGCAGATTGCCTATACATGGTGGTTGAAGAATGTGGTCCTGGTGGATGTGCTGGTAGTCGCTTCCGGCTTTATCCTCCGTATCGGTGCCGGTGTGGCCGTGATTGAAGTCGAACGATTTTCACCGTGGTTATACGTTTTTAGTGGATTCCTGGCCTTGTTCTTAGTATTGGGCAAGCGGCGGCATGAGCTTGTTCTGTTGGGTAAGGAAGGCGCCAATCATCGCTCCATTCTCAGTGAGTACAATATTGATTTAATCGACCGTATGTTGGGGATTGTCACCACGGGCGCGGTAGTTGCTTATAGCCTCTATACGTTTCTTGCCGAAGGATTGCCGGCCAATCATGCCATGATGCTGACAATCCCATTTGTGCTTTATGCCATTTTTCGCTGGTTGTATTTGATCCACGTGCGTCACGAGGGAGGCGCCCCGGAAGAAATTGTGCTGCGTGATCGCCCGCTGCAGGTGGATATTATATTGTGGGCCATCGTTGTCTTCATTGCCTTATATATGTTGGTATAGATACGGCGACAACTTCACTAGTTGGAATTGAAGGTTGAGACAGTCGATGAAAGAACGCATCCCGATAAAGGCCACTGCTCCCGGTAAGATCATTCTCTTTGGTGAGCATGCTGTCGTCTACGGCCGTCCTGCGATAGCCGCTCCCCTGGCGCAGATACGGGCAGTGGCGACCATACATCCTGCCCGGAGCGGCGGCGTCGTTTTGATAGCTCCCGATCTGGGCGTCGAGCGCAATCTGGCCGATGTGAAGATGGATGATGCCCTCGCGCTGACCATCCAGCAGGTACGGGAGGCTGCAGGTCTGCAGCGGCTGCCGGATATGACGATCACTGTCACCAGTGAGATCCCTATTGCCTCCGGATTAGGAAGCGGCGCCGCGATTACAGCCGCGGCGACCCGTGCGCTGGCCCGTTTCTTAAACCTGGAGACTTGGAACTCAGACGAGTGGGTTTCGGCGCTTACCTACGAGGTTGAAAAAATCCATCACGGTACGCCAAGCGGCATAGACAACACGGTAGTCGCTTATGAACGGCCCGTTTACTTCGTGCGCAGCGAACCGCAAAATATCATAGAAACCTTCAACGTGCTGCAGCCGCTTCGCTTGCTGGTCGGCGACACCGGGATCAGCAGCAGCACCAAAGTCGTCGTTGGTGATGTCCGGCGTTCCTGGCAGAAAGATCCGCAGCGTTTCAACGCCTTATTTGACGGTTGTGGTGCAATCAGCGAAGCGGGGCGCGAGGCGATCAAAAAGGGCGCCCGGAAAGAGATTGGCCGCCTAATGAACGAGAATCACGCTCTCCTCATTGACATGACTGTCTCTTCGCAGGAGCTGGACACGCTGGTCGCTGCGGCGCTCGGCGCCGGCGCGTTAGGCGCTAAAATGAGCGGAGGAGGTCGCGGCGGCAACATGATAGCGTTGGTCACGGCCGACACGGAAGAAGCAGTCAGACGGGCCTTGTTTGCTGCCGGGGCTGTGCGCGTGCTGGAGAGCACTGTCGATGGCCGCGGCGTGACTTGATGAGTTGAAAATGCCGTCGGACGCGCTTTGAGTTATGATTGTTTTTATGTGATTCTGGCAGGTGCAAGGTGGATAAAAAAGGCCGGCGAATTGCCGGCCCCAAGGTTAATCATTGCCACTAATTAAGTTAGCTTTTTGCCGAAGTCTTCAAACAGCGCGTGCAGATGTATTTACGGACTTTGCGACCATCTTCATAAAAGGTCACCCGCTGAATATTCGGCCGAAACTGTCGTTTGGTCTTTTTCTGCGAAAAGCTTACATTGTGGCCGGACATCGGTCCCTTGCCGCAAACTTGACATTTAGCCATAATTTCACCTTATCCTGACAAACTAAAAGCGACCGCAAAACGGCCGCTCCAATTCTTAGTGAGCAAAGTGGGATTATACATGAACCGGGTTGCTTTGCAACCTTGTACAGCAAATAATTAAGCTTACGAGACCTAAATAAGCTTGGTACTAAGGCGACACTCAACTGTTGTCACTGGAGAATACATGCCTACGAGAGAAGAAACCCTGGGGCAAGTTGATATTTCAACCACAGCCATTGCCACGATTGCCAGCCATGCAATTAACCAGAGTTACGGTGTGGTTGGCATGGCGAGCAAAAATATCGTGGATGGTATCGCGCGCCTACTCACCCGTGACAGCCGCCGTGGCATCGATGTTTACATGGATGACAACGAAATAGTGATCGATGTTTATGTCATCATCGAACACGGCGTGCGTATCCGGGCTGTCGCGGAAAGTATCCAGCACACAACCAAATTCCATGTTGAAAAAGTATTGGGACTTCCCGTTCGCGCAGTGAATGTATATGTGCAGGGTCTGCGTCTGAGTAGCGGCGCCAATCCTCAGGACGATAGGTAGCATTCGAGCTTGCGTACAACACACGATACTTGGCTGCTTGAGGAGTGAGGAATTTGACACAATATAGTTATCCCAGTGCCACGGCCAGAAGCGAAAAATGGCTTCGCTGTAATGGCTGGCAGCTGCAAAAATTGGCCAATGCCGGGATGGTCTGGCTCGATCAGAATCACCAGCATGTTAACTCTTTGAATGTCTTCCCCGTTCCGGATGGTGACACGGGGACGAACATGTTATTGACAATGCGTTCTGCCGTTGCGCGCGCGAATGAGAGCGAAGAGAACCATGTTGGCCAGGTCGCGGCGAACATATCTCAAGGCGCCTTAATGGGCGCTCGCGGAAACTCAGGCGTAATATTAAGCCAGATCTGGCGTGGATTGGCCAAGGGACTGCGGGGGAAGGAGATCTTCGATGTGGTCGACCTGGCTCAAGCATTTCAGTTGGCATCCGACACCGCCTACAATGGCGTGATGCGGCCTGTTGAAGGAACGATCCTGACGGTGATTCGTGAAGGAGCTGAGGAAGCTGCTGTCGCCGCAAAACAGACCCGCGATCTGCGGTTTATGCTCGAACGCGTGGTCGATCGCTGTAAAGATGCCCTGGCGCGAACGCCCGATATGCTGCCGGTACTCAAACAGGCGGGTGTGGTTGATTCTGGTGGGCAGGGGTTCGTCTATATTCTTGAAGGGATGCTTCGCTATGTTTACGGACAGATGCATGATCTCTCCACCATCGACGGGGAGTATGCGCGTGAGATCGAGCTGATGGAGACGGCGCAGGAACGTGCTGCTCCCGTCGACGGGCAGATAGAAAATCCTTACGATGTGCAGTTCATTCTTCTGGGTGACGATCTGGACGTGATGGAAGTGCGAAATCGCATCGACGCCATGGGCGATTCCACAGTCGTCGTGGGTGATGAGCGCACGATCAAGGTCCATATCCATGTCAAAGATCCCGGCCAGCCGCTTGCGTATGGTGTGAGCCTGGGCAAGATCACCGACGTCGTGGTTGAAAATATGCAGCTGCAGATGGAAGAGTTTATAGGCGGTCCGGCAAGTCCCGCGATGGGATTCTCCGAAACGGCTGTTGAACCGGGGCAGATAGGCGTCGTCGCCGTTGCCGCCGGTGATGGCCTTGCGGATGTATTTAAGAGTCTGGGTGTGGCCAAAATTGTTCATGGCGGCCAGACCAATAATCCCAGCACCGAGGAGATTTACCAGGCGATACAAAATTTGCCCACAGACAGGATTATCGTCCTGCCCAATAACAAAAATATCCAGCTTGCTGCCGAGGCGGCCGGCGAACTCAGCCCTAAAACGGTCTTTGTGGTGCCCACGCGAACGGCGCCTCAGGGATTTGGCGCGATGCTCGCTTTTCACCCGGATGGTAATGTCGAAAACGTGGCCGGCGATATGCACGAAGCGGCGCAGCAAGTCGCTACAGGAGAAATAACGCGGGCTACGCGCTCGGTTTCGCTTGACGGCGTCGAGGTTGAAGAAGGGCAGTATATCGGATTGGTGGACGGCCGGTTGTGTTCCTCGGGTTCCGATATCGCCTCCGTGCTGGCCGATGTCCTGGAAGGTATGAACACGGCGGAGCGGGAAATCGTTTCCATTTACTACGGGGACGGGGTCGATGAGCACGAAGCAGCAAAGCTGGCCGAGAGCATTGAAGAAACCTACGAAGATGTGGAGGTCGAACTGCTGCCCGGCGGGCAGGCCCACTACTTCTTCATCCTGGGGGCAGAATAGCTAGCGGAATACGTTCGCGCAGTTGTAAGAGCCACAATGCAGCATAAAGAACTTTTTGCTATATGCAGCCCCCTGTTAGCCAGCCCGCTGGATTGCTGATTATTCATGACCATTCGAATTCTTGTTGATAGCACCTGTGACGTACCTCCTGACGTTGCCAAACGCCTGGGTATCGCGGTCGTGCCGGTATATATTAACGTCGGTGAAAAGAGTTACCTTGACGGCGTTGATTTAACCCGCCAGGAATTCTATAAGAATCTCCCATCCTACAATGTTTTCCCGACAACGGCCGCGCCGGCGCCGGGCGCGTTCACGGTCGCCTACCAGGCCCTGGTTGATGAAGGTGCCACGGAAATAATTTCCCTGCATCTTGCTGCCAAAATTAGCACCACACTCAATGCGGCCCGTCTTGGCGCAGAAGATGTTGAGCGCGCCAGGATAACTTTATGGGATACGCAGCAGTTAGCCCTGGGATCGGGGCTGCAGGCGATTGCCGCCGCTGAGGCCGCCGCGAACGGTTGCACCGTGCCGGAGATACTGGCCTTACTGAATGAAAAAAGAGAAAAGACACGTGTCTTCGCTATGCTGGATACACTGGAATTCTTGCGGCGCAGCGGGCGCGTAAGCTGGACGGAGTTCGGCCTGGGAACACTCCTGCGCGTGAAACCGATCGTTCAAGTCTATGATGGCGAAGTCACCGTGGTCGAGAAGGTTCGCACCACCAAACGAGCGATACCGCGACTCGTAGAGCTTGTCGACTCCTATGGACCTCTTGATAGAATAGCATTTGAATATGCCGGCGATCTGGAGACGGCCGAACGTCTGCAGCAGGCGGCGAAGAATCTTATCCCGCCCGGCGTAGAGACACCATTTATGGAGCTGACCCCCGCTATAGGCTCGCATGCGGGCCCCGGGGTAGTCGGCCTGGGGTTTATTGCAAAGTAATTACTATGACACGATCATTTAACAGTCTGGAACGCGTTTTGCTATTAGAAGCGCAGCAGAATTATCAAGATAAAGCTGTGGTGGGCGG
>JBJYWZ010000529.1:0-2205 GCA_046259725.1 Promineifilaceae bacterium (SeqCode)
CTTACCTGCAAGAACTGGTTGATCGAAGCCCCATACCGCATGATCCAGAACAATCTGGACCCGATGGTCGCCTTCGACCCTGACAACCTGATCGTTTACGGTGGGCGGGGCAAAGCGGCGCGTAATTGGGAGGCGTTCGACGCCATCCTGGCATCGCTGCGAAAGCTTGAGCCCGATGAAACCTTGCTTGTACAATCGGGCAAGCCGGTGGCCGTTTTCCGTACACATGAAGATGCCCCGCGTGTCCTGCTCGCCAACTCCAACATCGTGCCCGCCTGGGCCACGCAGGAGAATTTCGACAAGTGGGAGCAGGAAGGGTTGATCATGTACGGCCAGATGACGGCCGGAAGCTGGATCTACATCGGCACCCAGGGCATTTTGCAGGGCACCTACGAGACCTTTGGGTCCCTGGCGCGGCAGGAAGGCTGGCCCAGCCTTGCCGGTAAGTTCGTGGTCACAGCCGGTCTGGGCGAGATGGGCGGCGCGCAGCCATTGGCCGTAACGATGAACGGCGGTGTGGGGCTCTTTGTGGAGGTAGACCGCTGGCGCGCTGACCGCCGCCTGGAACTGCGGCAGGTCGACGCGGTGACAACAGATCTGGAAGAGGCGATGGCCTGGGTCGAGGAATCGCTGGCGGCCAACACGCCGAAATCAGTGGCTCTGGTTGGCAACGCGGCGGAGATCATGCCGCGTCTGGTCGCCCTGGATATTGTGCCCGATGTGGTGACCGACCAGACTTCGGCGCATGACCCGCTTTATGGCTACATCCCTGCCGGCCTGTCGATCAGCGAGGCCACGGCTCTGCGGCAAAGTGATGAGAAAGCCTATTTGCAGCGTGTGTATGACTCGATGGTGACCCATGTGCAGGCGATGCTCGACTGGCAGAAAAAGGGTGCCGTCGTTTTTGACTACGGCAATAACCTGCGCCAGCGAGCCTATGACCATGGCCTGGAAAATGCTTTTGATTATCCGGGATTTGTCCCGGCCTATATTCGCCCCCTCTTTTGCGAAGGTAAGGGTCCTTTCCGCTGGGTGGCGCTCTCTGGCGATCCAGAGGACATTTACGCCACCGACGAGGCGATCCTGGAACTGTTCCCCGAAGATGAGCACCTGGCGCGTTGGATCAGGATGGCTCAGCGTGATGTTGAATTCCAGGGCCTGCCGGCTCGTATCTGCTGGTTGGGTTACGGGGAGCGTGCCAGAGCAGGCCTGAAGTTCAACGAGTTGGTGGCCGAAGGTAAGGTGAAAGCACCGATTGTGATCGGCCGTGATCATCTCGACAGCGGTTCTGTAGCCAGCCCTAACCGCGAGACGGAGGCGATGAAAGATGGCTCGGATGCCATTGCTGACTGGGCTGTCCTCAATGCCTTGATCAACACGGCCGCCGGCGCAACCTGGGTCAGCTTTCATCACGGCGGCGGCGTGGGCATTGGTTACAGTCTCCATGCGGGGCAGGTCATCGTTGCCGATGGCACGCCCGAAGCGGCAAAGCGGCTGCAGCGTGTCCTCACCGTCGACCCTGGCATGGGCGTCGCCCGCCATGTCGATGCCGGTTACGAACGCGCCGTAGAAGTGGCCAGGGAGCGCGGCGTCAAAATACCGATGCTGGATAAGGACGAGAGATAGAGATCGGTTTCTATCGCCAGCTCAAAAGGGCATTCCCATGAAAGTCGATTTACTCATTCACAGCGCCTCACAGATTGCGACCTGCGCAGGGGAGGGCGGTCCAAAGCGCGGCACGGCGATGCAGAATGTCGGTCTCATCGAGAATGGAGCGGTGGCCATTGATAACGGTCTCATCATCGCCGTGGGCGATACGGAGAGTATAGGATCAAATTACCAGGCCCGGCAGACCATTAACGCCGCCGACAGGGCGATTTGCCCCGGCTTTGTCGATCCGCACACGCACACGGTATTCGGCGGCGATCGCGTGCATGAATTTGAAATGCGCATCCAGGGCGCCGGCTACATGGAAATCATGGCCGCCGGCGGGGGCATCGTCAGCACGATGCGCCACACGCGTGAAGCCTCCATCGAGGAACTGGCGGCTTCCGCAGCCAGGCGGCTGGATGAGATGCTGGCCCTGGGCAGCACGACCGTAGAGATTAAAACAGGTTACGGCCTCAATTTAGCCGGTGAGCTGAAAATGCTGCAGGTCATTGCGCTGCTCGATCAGACGCATCCCTGCGATATTGTGCCCACTTT
>JBJYWZ010000530.1:0-7615 GCA_046259725.1 Promineifilaceae bacterium (SeqCode)
TTGGTTATTTTGGCCTTGATTTTGCCCCGCCCGTCAAGAAGAATGATATCGGCCGAACTTCGGTCATCATTTGACTCCAGAACGGCTGCCAGAACAGGTTCATGTTCATTTGTCACTTCGCTGGTAGAGGCCAGGAAAAGTACCTCTCTATCCGCGCCGTCGGCCAGGTGAGCTGACCACACGCTGCGTCCCTGCTCATCAAAGGCGGTGACCACGCCTGTGTCAGTGCCGACGGCAAGCAAACTCTGATCAGGGAGATGGATTTCAGCCAGGCTCGTGGCCGGCGTGTTCAAAGTGCGCAGCCAATGCCTTCGACGAAGGTAATCAATTAGCTGCACATGTCCAGATGTTGTGCTAACCGCGATGAGCGGCTGGCTGTCTTCCCGGAACCTGATTGCTTCCAAATCGGTGATTATTCTGGATAAGGAAAGGTCCCAGAGTACACGGCCGTCATCGATAAGAACCAACTGGCCAAAACGCCGCGGGTTAATAACTGAGAAAATGATTTCGTCCTGACCGTCCAGATCTAGGTCCGTCACCAGCATCTGCGGCGAAGCGGTCAGTTCGGTTGATGCATGCTCGGTGTGGCGCCATATCTGATTGCCGCTGGTGTCCAGAAGAATCAATTCTCCCGATTCGAGCAAGACGACAATTTGCGATCGACCGCTCTCACTGTCCACCAGATCAGCAAGTTTGCCCGGTACGGCCACGGGCGGCCGCACCTGACCTTCGCCGCCTGAAGTCTCGTCAACACCCGAAAGAGATGACTGGATATCCAGGGGATTTATGGCCGTCCGCCAGATCTCATCCCCTTCTGCAGACAACATAATCAACTGATTTGGCACGCCGATCACGATACCTGGCTCCAGCTCTCCATTTTCAGCCAAATTGACCACAGCCAACGCCGTTGCCCGATTGGGCATGATCCGGCTCCACAGCGGTTCGCCTGATGCATCGATCACGTCAATCCGGTTATTGTCGTCAACGACGATGAACTCATCTACCCCATCCCCATTGACATCGGCAGGGCGGGCAAGGTGCAAGCGGCCTGAGCTGGTATACTGCCAGTAACTTGGCAGCTCTACCTGTTCCTGGGCATCGGCAGTGGGCAGTAAAACAGCGGACAACCACAACAGGATGGCCAGCAGGGCCAGGATAGGCCGGTAGAGCGGAAGAATAACCTGTTGTGTTAAGCTGGGCAGCGGGTTTCTTTTCATAGCTCTGCTATACCAGCAGCAAAGGGGAGGGAGCTACGATGGTGATATCGTTTGCTGCGGGGCACGCAATGCATAACCAACGCCGCGCTCGCTCATGATCCAGGTATCATACGGATCGATGGCGCGACGCAGGCGCTTGATGAGTGTCTTCAGACGATCGGGGTCGTCGACCAGGACTTCACCCCAGACCGCTTTCTCAAGGTCTTCTCCATGTACGACCTGGTTAAGGTTTCGTGCCAGGCGTACCAGAATGCTGAATTGTGAGATAGTCAGATTAACCGGATTGCCTTCCGCCCACACCTGATGGCGCTGCAAATCGACCACGAATGGGCCCGCCTGAATAATGCCGTCTACACTCTGACGGCGAACATAACGGCGAAGAATCTCACTCGTATATTGATTATCACTACCGTCGTTGTACAGTAGGCACTGCTGTTCAAGCAACCGCATGGTTTCGATGGGGCCATCTGCCAGCGCCAGCGCGTACTGCTCGTCAGGATTCAGATTATGCCAGAGGTATCCAAGGTGGGAGTCAGCTTCGACTTCAATGGGATCATCGATTGTTTCAAAGCCGCATTCACTGCCATCGGCGCCGTCTGAAAAGAGTACCTGAAACGCGTGGTAGCCGGCGATATGCAGAAAAAAGGGGTGCGGTCCTACAAGAAACATCAAATGATTGGTCAATTCCTGGGGGAATTCGCATTTTGCTTCAGCCAGGCGGATGTCGATGAGCGACCTGGCTTCATCATCAGTAAATAGACCAAGCGGCAAGGTAACGAAAATATTGAAAAATGGCGAACTAAGGATCTCCTCCTCGGCGGTGATTGCAAACAGAGGACGCTGGCTGGCCGTCAGGTAGGATATGCCATATTTAGTGGTTAACCCTCGAAGGCGAGCAAAGAAGTAGGGAGTCAGGTGCTCGTTGGCAGCCAGCAGTTCGAATTCATCAAGAATAAAGACGATTGGGAGTTTCTGGCTGCCAATTTGATATAAAGCACGGTCGAGAGCGCGATAAGTGCCTGGAGGCGAGTGTTGATCAAAGCTGATACCGGCAGATCTTGCAGCATCCGAAAGCGCCATGAGTAGGGTTTCGTATACTTCCTCGGGCGGTGAACCTCCTAATTCCTGGCAGTCGAGCATTACGAACAGAGCATGGGGCGAATCCAATTTAAAGGGTTCGCGAACTTCCGGCCGGCAAAGATGCAGCAGCAGGGAGCTCTTGCCAATGCGCCTTGGTCCGATTAAGGAAACGCTCTGGCCGTTGCGCAGTAGCCCAAGGATCTGTTCCGCTTCTGCGTCACGGCCGTGAAAATGTTTCGCACGGCGTATCGCTCCACGATGAAAAAATGGATTCTCACTACTCATGGTACGTGTATTGTAATGCGTATAGTACGAATCGTAAACAATCCTTGTCGATAGCACTTGCAACTCTTAAAATCAACTCTATGTCGCAGGAAATGTTTGATCGCCTTCGCCGGCTTGGTTTGACCAAAGGGACCCGCAATTTAAAGCCGGCGCAGAAGCTGACGTCGGCCAGAGCTGCCGATCGCCGAAGGGACCACGATCTATCAGGCGACACATCGCTGCAAAAGCTGTTTCCGGCAGGACGCCTGGAGGATTCGGCCGACGGTGCCTGTTTTGTCGTTGAAAACGTCTATCCTGCTGGCTATTTGCATGGACATTCGCAGCTATCGGCTTTGCTCAGCCGGGATCCGGCTATCGTGGCGGATTATTGTGGCGAGGCGCGTCTGTCAGGACTGGACTTTCGCGATTTTGTGTTTCTGGACACGGAAACAACCGGCCTCTATGGAGCTGGCACGGTCGCCTTCATGGTCGGAATCGGCTTCTTCGAAGAGAGTGCCCAGGGAAACGTGTTCATAGTTCGCCAGTATTTCTTACGCGATCACGGCGACGAGATGGCCATGCTGCGCGCCCTGGATGACTTTCTCGCACAGAGAAACGGTCTGATTACATTCAACGGGCATTCTTTCGATCTCTCAATTTTGGAAAATCGTTATTTCATAAATCGAATGCCCGGGGATATTCGCCGGATGCCGCATATCGATCTCTTGCCGCTGGCACGCCGTCTCTGGAGAACCCGAATTGGCTCAGTGGCTCTGGGCAACCTGGAAAAAGAATTGTTGGCTGTACGCCGCACCGGGGAAGACGTGCCGGGCTGGCTGATCCCCACGCTTTATAATGATTTCCTGCGCAGCCACGACGCACGCGAGTTGGTGCGCGTGTTTTATCACAATGAAATAGACATGCTTTCAATGGTGACCCTGGCTGATACGCTGCTGGGCCTGGTGGCAGGCACAGGCACGGACCCACATCCGATCGATCTCTACAGCCTGGGGAAATGGCAGGCTGATATTGGTATGTATGATCAGGCGGAACTCACCTTGAGGCATGCCGTTGACAGCGATCTTCCCCTGGACATATATCACAAAGCCCTGGCCACGCTTGCGCTGCTGTTGAAGAGGCAGCAGCGTAATGAGGAGGCGCTGCCGCTCTGGCAGCAGTGGGCTGTGACCAGCATGGATGCGGTAGATGCTCACGTGGAACTGGCGAAGTTTTATGAGTGGCACGAAAAGGATATTAAAACGGCCGAATCCTGGACACTCCAGGCATTATCACTGATCGACACCTGGAGCCGAACCCGCGCTGAGCTTGTACGCCCCGCGCTTGTTCACCGCCTCGCCAGGCTGCAGAGCAAAAGTGCACAAGCGGAAGCGGGAAATTTGACTGGATCACAGGATGAGTAGGCGAATAAAGGTCATGTTGAGGGAGATAATTCGCGGGTGGTGCGGCATAGCCCTCCTGGCGCTCTTGTTCTTACTAAGCGCCTGTGGCAACACTGAGGAGCGAGAAGCACTGTTCGCAGCCGTTTCCAATACCGGAGTCGCCGCTGTTGGTACGGCCGAAACTGCGTCGAGCGAAGAGGGCATCACGGCGAATGCGGATGGCATCGCTGCGACCATTGCCAGCGTCATGACTGTTGAGCCGACGGAGCGCGTCGACGCTGTACTGTCTCCGACGCCGTTGGAACAGGCAGTCGATGAACCGGCCCTGGATCAGCGAGCCGCCGCACTAGACGACTATCTAGAAAATCTTTCGGAAACGGGCCAGTTCATGGGAACTGTCCTGGTTGCGTCGGGCGGTGTGGTTCTACTCAACGAGGGTTATGGATTGGCCGATGTCGCCGACGGTAGAGCCAATTCACCGGACACCCAGCAGCGCATCGGATCCTTGACCAAGCAGTTCACGGCCGCGGCCATATTGCTCTTGCAGGAGCGCGGACTGCTGAATGTCAACGATGCCGTGAGCAATTACCTGCCTGATTATCCAGGGGGCGAGCAAATCAGCATCCACCAGCTCTTAACCCATACCGCGGGTGTGCCCAATTACACCCGTCGCCCTGATCTGGCCCAGGTGGTGCAGACACCCATCGCGCTGGATGATCTTCTCGCTGAATTCTCAAACCAGCCGCTCGACTTTTCACCTGGTCAGCAGTTTTCCTACAGCGATTCCAGTTATGTTGTTTTGACAAAGATCATTGAGGCGGTTGCCGGTCAGACCTATGCTGATTTCATCCAGTCACAGCTGCTTGATGTTGTAGGGATGTCGCGTTCCGGTTATGACTATTTACATGATGAGCTTGACGAACCCGCCGTGGGCTATCAAATGTCGCCGGCCGGAGCCCAACCGGCGGTAGACACCGAATCATCCTGGGCAAGCGGCGCCGGTGCACTCTACAGCACCACGGGTGACCTGTATAAATGGGATCGCGCCCTGGCCGCTGGAAGCTTGCTCCAGGCATCATCGCTGGACGCGATGTTTTCACCGTGGGTTGATATGGGTCAGGGATATGCTTATGGTTACGGCTGGGAGATCGGTCAAATGGCCGGACGGCCGAGCCAGACCCATGCCGGCAACATCTTCGGGTTCGGCAGTTTCATCGCCCGCTTTCCCGAAGATGATGCCGTGATAATTGTCCTGGGTAACGGCCTGCAGATGTCACCGCGGTCCATTGCCGAGGAGTTGTCGCACCTCTTGTTCGCTGCCTCCTAGGAGTTCCCTGCATGTTGGATAGAGAATACGGTCAGGGATACCCCTCCAAACAAAAGATTGCGAATTTGACTGCCGAATTGACGATCACCTGCGAAGATTTGCGCGATGAAGGAGTCGAGGCGCTTCTGGAAGTGATGCGTTATGTATTCGCCAACGGCGGGGCATGGTTCGCCAGTTTCATCCTCGGTCCCAGTGTCGTTCTCGATTATTTCGCGCCGCGCGACCAGCTGGATGAGTTCCAGTTCTGGTCGCGTATGCTGCAGGCGCCGCAGGTCGTTGAGGCGCTGCCCTGGCTGGGCGACATTTACCTTGACCAGAAAGAGATCATGTTTCAGCCGCTCTCGGCCTATTATCTCGATGGCGATCTGGCCGAGACTTTGATGAGAGGCGGGGCCTATAGACATTTCTCGGGCACGGCCGAAGAAGCGAAGCATATCGGTATAGATTTCTGTTCCGCTGTATTCGAAAATCGCTACGACGAAATGATGGTGCGCAAAACAAAGGACGCCTGGGCGAACTGGTTTATGAACACTCCCTGGGACAATACCTGGCTGGGATTGGACAGGCGAGCCAGACGATTCTGGATTCTCTGTAGCACCGACACCGACTAGCCGGGATAACTTGTTGCCGGCTGGTTTAGGACCTTATTCATGCAAAGATGACCTGCGATAGCGCCCGGGCTGATAAACCTAGGGGTTATTCGTCCGTCACACAGCCTTCCGACGCCGATTTAACGTTCTTGATATATTTGAAAAGGGTGCCGCGTGTCGCCTTATAGGACGGAGCGACCCAGGTCTCGCGGCGGGCGTCCATCTCTTCATCGCTGATTTCGATATTGATGCTGTGCGTCCTGGCGTCAATAGTGACCACATCGCCATCCTGCACAAAGGCGATGGGCCCACCTTCCTGCGCCTCGGGCGTGATATGGCCAACAATAAAGCCGTGCGATCCGCCTGAAAAACGGCCGTCGGTCATCAAGGCAACATCTTTGCCCAATCCTGCACCCATAATTGCACTGGTCGGCGTCAACATTTCCGGCATTCCCGGCCCTCCCTTTGGGCCTTCGTAACGAATAATAACGACATCTCCTTTCTTGATCTCACCGAGTTGCAGGGCTTCAAGCATCTCTTCCTCAGAGTCAAATACATTGGCCGGGCCTGAGAATTGCTCCCCCTCCTTGCCTGTGATTTTGGCCACGGCGCCGGTCGGGGCGAGATTGCCGCGTAGTATTTGCAAGTGCGCGGTCGGCTTTATTGGATCATTCCATGGCCGGATGATCTCCTGTCCTTCCGCCAGACCAGGCAGATCAGCCAGATTCTCCGCCACGGTTTTTCCTGTAACGGTCAAACAATCACCATGCAACAGACCGTGCTCCAGCAGTAATTTCATTACCGCAGGCGTGCCGCCAATCGCCTGCAGGTCTTCCATCACATAACGACCGCTCGGTTTCAGGTCGGCGAGGAGCGGTACACGATCGCTAATGACCTGAAAATCATCGATATCCAGTTCGACCCCGGCCGCGCGGGCCATGGCGATCAGGTGTAGAACACTGTTGGTCGATCCGCCCAGAACCATCACCAAGGTGATCGCGTTCTCAAAAGCGGCGCGGGTCATGATGTCGCTTGGTTTAATATCGCGTTCCAACAAAAGCAAAACAGCCTCGCCGGCGCGATGACATTCATGTATCTTTTCCTCCGATTCGGCCGGAATGGAGGAACTATACGGCAGGCTCATGCCCAACGCTTCGATAGCGCTGGCCATGGTATTGGCCGTATACATGCCGCCACAGGCCCCCGGACCGGGGCAGCTGTTCTGCACGATGCGCTGCCGCTCCGCTTCATCAAGAGTTCCGGCGATATATTCGCCGTAGCTCTGGAAAGCCGAGACGATATCCAGCTTGGGATGTTTGGTGGTGCAGCCGGCGCGAATCGTCCCACCGTAAATCATTAATGACGGCCGATCCAGGCGGCTCATAGCCATGATGCACCCGGGCATATTCTTGTCGCAGCCGGGTATTGATATATTGGCGTCGTACCAATGCGCGCTCATTGAAGTTTCAATCGAATCGGCGATGATCTCGCGCGATTGTAGCGAAAAACTCATCCCTTCCGTGCCCATTGAAATGCCGTCGCTGACGCCAATCGTGTTAAAGCGCATGCCAATCAAACCGGCCTCGTCAACGCCTTTCTTTACTTCGGCTGCCAGAACGTTAAGGTGCATGTTGCAGGTATTGCCTTCATACCACATGCTGGCGATACCTACCTGCGCTTTTTGCATATCTTCGACGGTGAGCCCTGTGCCATAGAGCATGGCCTGAGAAGCGCCCT
>JBJYWZ010000531.1:0-9740 GCA_046259725.1 Promineifilaceae bacterium (SeqCode)
GGGTAAACAGCGTGGCGCGGTTGATGGCCTGCGCCACTTCCGTTTCCAGTTCCTCAGACAGATCATGGGCCTGCTGCACCGTCCATTCCGGCGGAACCAGAATATGCACGCTGATGAAACGGCGGCCGCCCGCCTGGCGCGATCGCAGCGCGTGCCAGCGAATCCCTGACCCGGCATGCGCCTCCAGGATCGCCTCAACCTGCCCCCGCTCCTCTTCGGCAATTGGCGAATCCATCAGGCCGGCGATTGACCGGCGAAAAATCTTCACGCCTTCCCAACCGATCTTGACGCCGATCAAAATGGCGATAATCGGGTCCAGACGCTCGAAACCTGTGAGGACGGCCGCACTGACCCCCAGCACGACCGCCGCTGAAGACCAGACATCGGACATCAAATGCTGCCCATCCGCTTCCAACGTGATCGAGTCATACCGTTTCCCGGCGCGCAGCACGATCTGGCCAACAACCAGGTTAATGATCGAAGCCACAATCGCCAGAGCCAGACCGATGCCCGCCTGTTCAATCGGCTGAGGGTTGAGCAGGCGCTGGGTGCTTGTCACGAGGATGGCGGCGCTGGCGATCAATATAAGCGTCCCTTCAATACCGCTGGAGAAATATTCCGCCTTATCGTGGCCGTACTGGTGCGTCTCGTCCGGCGGCCGCTCCACGATGCGCAGCGTCACCAGCACCACCGTGGCGGCGGCGAGATTAATGAAACCTTCCAGGGCGTCTGAAAGCAAACCCATCGATCCGGTCAGCAAATAGGCGGACATTTTCAAGGCGATTGTCACGACGGCCGCACCGACCGAAAGCCACGCGTAGCGCGTCAGGGACTTTTCCTTTGCAAATTCAGCGGATCCGGTCTGCGCATGATTATCGTTTTTTGCTTCGTTGTCCATCATCCTGGTAACTCTGAAATCCGAATGGATCCTCCGGCGCTGAGATGTGCTCGAGGCCGCTCCCCTGGTCTGCCGTGCGGAAGCTGCTCACAGCTCCGCAGCCGGCTAGAATTTGAACAGCTTTTCGCCCGGCTCCGCCGTGGTGAAGGCCACTATCTGTTCGTCCACATCCATGCGCTCTGTCTCGGGCGTGGTGTAATAAATGACTACACGCATTTGATAGGGATCTTGCGCTTCGTCATCCCGCAGGTGCATGATCAGGCTGAAGTTTGGCGTGATTTGCTCAATCACGCTCAGCGTACCGGCCAGTCTGCCTTCCGCGTTGGCGATCTCGACGTCGATACACGGCCGTTCCAGGAACGGCGTCAGCTCCAGGCCGAACGTTAACCGCCGCCCGCCTTCATGCACAAACAGGCCGATTTGCTTGATGCGCACATCCTCGCGCGAGCGCGGCTGGTCGAATGGATCTGAAAAGAATTGCACTTCCATCTAGTTATTTACCCTCTCCGATTCGCGCATGGACCGCAGTTTCTCCAGCACCTGCACCAGGACCACCTGCCACTGCTTGGTGCTCATCTCGCGGGGCAGCCAGACGGCCGTTTTACTCACGCGCACGTCATTCCCCAGGAAGCGCTGGATATGGAAACGGTCCAGCGTCATCTCGTCGGGCATCTTTATCTTAACCTGTCCCGCCTCCGTGACAACCGCGGACACGCCCGCCTTTAAGGCCAGCGACTTCACTCGAAGCTGGTAGAGCAGGTTGTTTACCGGATCGGGGATCACGCCGAAGCGATCCGCCAGTTCGGCGGCCATATCCTCAATTTCAGGCATTGTGTCCAATACGGCCATACGCCGGTAAAGACGCAGGCGCAGGCCCGAATCAGGCACATAATCGGGCGGGATATAGGCGGCAAGCGGCAGGTCGATCAAGGTATCTTCCAGCGGCTCCAGCGGCAGCTGCTCGCCGCGTCGTTCCGCCTTGCGCCTGCGAACGGCCGAACTGAGCATCCGTGTGTACAGATCAAATCCCACCTCGGAGATGTGGCCGGTCTGCTGCGCCCCCAAAATGTCGCCTGCGCCGCGAATCTCCATATCGCGCAAGGCGATCGTGTACCCGGCCCCAAGCTGTGTTTCCTCGGCAATCGTATCCAGCCTGGCCTGCGCATCGGCATTCAACCTGTGGTATGGGCCGTGGAAAAAGTAGGCGTAAGCCCGACGCGTGCCTCGCCCGACGCGCCCGCGAAGCTGATACAGCTGTGACAGGCCAAACTGCTCTGCGCGGTCGACAATCAATGTATTGGCATTCGGAAAATCGAGACCGCTCTCGATAATCGTTGTGCTGATCAAAATATCAATGCGCCCTTCCGAGAAATCCTCCATGATGCGCTCCAGCTCACGCTCGCTCATCTGTCCATGTCCGACCACGACATTGGCCTCCGGCACCATATTCTGGATCCGTTTGCGCACGATCTCGATCGACTGCACGCGGTTATGCACGATAAACACCTGACCGCCGCGATCGAGCTCGCGCAAAATGGCGCGGTGCAGGCGCGCGTCATCCATTTCGCCCACGTAGGTCTGCACCGGCAGCCGTTCCGCAGGAGCTGTATCGATGATGCTGATATCGCGCACCCCTGCCAGACTGAGATGGAGCGTGCGCGGGATTGGCGTCGCCGTCATGGTCAGTACATCCACCTCGGTACGCCACTGCTTGAGCCGTTCCTTGTGCGCCACGCCGAAACGCTGCTCTTCGTCGATGACCACCAGCCCCAGGTCCTTAAATGAAACATCGTCCGACAACAGGCGGTGAGTGCCGATGACGATATCAATCTCACCCTTGCGCAGCGCCTTGACGATCTGCTGTTGTCGCGTTGGCGTGCGGAAGCGGGAGAGCATTTCCACCTTCACCGGGAAAGCGCTCAAGCGCTCGCTGAAGGTGGTGTAATGCTGCTGTGCCAGGATGGTCGTCGGCACCAGTATGGCTACCTGCTTGCCATCCAGAACCGCCTTAAACGCAGCCCGCAGCGCGACCTCGGTCTTGCCGTAGCCCACGTCGCCGCAGATCAGCCGGTCCATCGGCCGCGGTCGTTCCATATCTTCCTTGACCTCGCTGATGACACGAAGCTGGTCCTGCGTTTCAGGATAAGGAAAACTCGCTTCCAGTTCCACCTGCCAGGTGTCGTCTTTTGCGAAAGCGTGGCCGTCCACCAATTCCCGTGCGGCATAGAGGTCGAGCAGTTCGCCGGCCAATTCATCCGCGGCGACTTTGGCCCGCGCCTTAGCCTTGCTCCACGTCTTCTCTCCCAGCCGGTGAAGCTGCGGCTGGCGATCGTCCGGCCCGACCCACTTGCCAAGGCGATCGGCGTGGTGCACGGGTACATAGAGCGTATCGCTGTTTCCGTACTGCAGCAGCAAATATTCGCGCGACATACCACCGATCTGCCTCGAGACGAGACCGCCAAAGCGGCCGATCCCGTACTCCAGGTGTACGACGTAGTCGCCGGCCTGGATGTCGGCGAATGTCGCTTCCGGCGCCGTTGGCCGGTACTGGCGGCTGCGCCGCGGCACGGGCCGGTTCCAACCGAACACTTCCGCGTCCGTCAGTAAATCCAGCAGGATGCGGTTATCCTCGCGGCGTACCAGCACGAATCCCTCGGCCAGGCTGCCCTGCACAAAAGACAGCGACCCTATGGACGGTTTTTCACGCAGTTCTTCCCGCGCCGTAATCGCCGCCGGCGCGCGGCCGATCAGGGGGCTGCCGTTGTTCTGCGATCGTTTATCCTCGCGCCACAGGTCGGCCAGGCGGGATGCCTGGCGGCTCAAAATGACGACAGTTTCCTCGTCTTTTTCCGCCTGGCGCAGCTGGGTCATCAACGGCCGTACCTGGCCGCCGTAGCGCGGCCCCGGCTCAAAAGCATCGGCCAGCTCGGACCCGCTCGGCGCGCCTTCCTGGCCATCACCCAATATTAGCGGCTGCCACCAGCGCAGCTCATCCTCAAGCTGTCCCCATTCCAGCAGCGGCCCCGCGTAATCTGGCGGCAGCACGGGCTGTTCCTCGGCAATCTGGTCAGCGTGTTCGTACAGTTCGGCGACGGCCGTTTCCAGCCCCGGCCAATCGTCGACAACCAGCAGCGTATCCTGCCCCAGGTAGTCCAGCAGGCTGGCCGGACGCGGATAGATATAGGGCAGGTAGAATTCAAGCGTCGCAAATGCGCTCCCTTTGCGAATTTCCGCCAGATCGTCACGCCAGGACGGCAGGCTGCCCTCAGGCGCCGCTTCAACATCCTGCCAGGTGCTCGAGAACGATTTCAGCAGCCCCGGCAGCGCTTCGCGCGCCGGCGGAATCACAATTCGTTCTGAATCAAACGCTTCATCTCCTGTGACCGAGCGTTGCGTCGCCGGGTTAAAGAAACGAATGGTGTCGATCTCGTCGCCAAAAAGCTCAATACGCACCGGGTAACGCGCGGACAGCGGGAAAATATCCAGGATACCGCCGCGCCTGCTGAACTGTCCCGCCTCCTCAACGACGCTGACCGGTTCATAACCCGCGTCCCGCCACGAAACCAGGTAGTTCTCCATATCAATGACCTGGCCGGGACGCAGCACCTTGGTGGCGCCGATAAAGCGCCTCAGGGGCATTGTTTTCTGCAAAAATGCTCTTGCCGACATGACGATGAAAGGCTGTGCGGGCGGCTCCGGGATCAGGGGATGCTGTATCGCCGCCAGTGAAGTGAGCACGTCCAGCCGCTCCTGTCTGGTTCGTTCGCTCCATGGCCCGCGGTCGTAGGGCAGCGGCGTCGGCTCCGGGAAACGCGCGAGCACGCCGAAATCCGGCAGCCACGATTCCAGCGCCTGCACCCAGGCAACTGACCGGTCGACGCGGCCCGTAAGCAGGACAACCGGACCGCCATGCTCGGTATATAACCGCGCAAGCGTCGCCGCTCTGGCGCTCTCGGGCAGCCCCAAGGGCGCCAACGGCCGTTTCTCCCGCAGCGCCTCACGCAGAGCCCCATACGCCGGCAGCTCGTCGAAATATCCCAATAACCCGGAAATACTCATTTCACTCGTCACTCAAACAAGGTGAACAGTGAACAGTAAGCAGTAAGGAGTATTCAGTAAACGGTACACTGAACACTGTAAACTGAATACTTCTCACTGACCACTGCCATTATGCTTCGTCATCGCCAGATCAATCCCTTCGGTTAAGTAGGTCTCCACGGCCAAAACGGCATCATTCAGGAGGGCGTCGGCCACCTCTAGCTCCTGCCCGCGAAAATCTCGCAGCACAAAGTCGGCCGGTTCCATACGCCCCGGCGGACGGCCGATCCCCAGGCGCATGCGCGGAAAATCCTGCCCCAGGTGGTTAATAATCGACTTCATACCGTTATGCCCGCCCGATCCGCCGGACTGGCGCAGGCGCAGTGTGCCAAACGGCAGGTCCAGTTCATCGTAGATCACGAGGACATTTTCCAGGGGCACGCGATAATAATTCACCAACGGTCCCACGGAATCGCCGCTGCGGTTCATATACGTCTGCGGCTTGGCCAGGATAACCTGCTGGCCGGCGATACGGCCGTTTCCGAGCACCGCCTTTGACTGCACTTTGCCCAGGGGGATCTCATTTTGCCCGGCCAATCGATCCACGGCCATGAAACCGATATTGTGCCGGTTCTTCTGATGCTTCTTCCCCGGATTCCCGAGGCCCACGATCAGGAAACGTTCCCCTTCGGCCATCTTTAACTCGCTATCAGCGGCGAACCAGCGTCTTATTCGCTCCAGCAAAACTCACTCCGCGATATCCCACTCGGCAATATTCCATAGTTCCGACGGCTGCGTCGCATCAGGCCGCACATTTTCGACGCCGGGCCGCACGGCCACGACCTTATAATTCGTGAACAGCGGCAGCGCCGGAAGCTGTTCATTGAAGATTCGCAGCGCTTCGCGCATATTTTCCTCAAATCCTTCGCCGCCCGGCAGCGCGTGCACAGCCGTCCGGCACGCCGCGTCATAGGCTTCATCCGACCAGCCGGTTACGTTGGGTGCGCGCCAGCCGGCAAAATCCAGATCCTCGGGTCCCGGTATATTGTCCGTCGTGAAGGAACTGCAGTCCGGATATACGCGTCCGAGCCAGGCCAGCGCCGCCAGGTCGAACTGGCGGCCGAAAACGGGACCCGCCGGGCCGTCTGCGAACCAGGTGCCCGCAGGACGGTCATACAGCACGACGGGAATACCGCAGTCGGCCATGTTTTCCTGGAAAATCTCGCCGATGCGCAGGCGCAGCGCGCTCTCGCTGTTCGTGCCCAGAGTCACCGTCATCGGCACGCCGCTGGCCACGTCCTGGCGGCGGCCGTCTCCGGCATAATCCTTATATCCCGCTGCATCCAGCATGGCATTCCCCTGCAAAGGATCAAAATCCCAGGTCAACAAATCCTCTGGCGCCAGGGGGTTCTCGCCTGGAGTCAACGTCTGCAAGAGTTCGCCATTCCCTTGTGCCAGCTCGTCGGCCATGCGCTGCCGGTCCGTGCACATGGCGATCGCCTGGCGCACCTCCGCGCTGCCGAACCAGTCGGGCCGGCTTTCGCGTATCTCAAATATCGGCCAGACACCATAGGCTATCTGCTCATACACATCGCCGGGGGAAGTGATAACTTCCCAACCGTCCAGGGCGCCTTGTTCCTGCAATTCCGGCAGGTTGTGGGATCCCAGGGCGCCTCCGGCAAGTACGTCACACTCACTTTCCTCCAGCAGCAGTGTCTCCAGGTCGCCAAACATGATCGTCAGGTTGGCCACCAGCGGCAGTCCTTCGCCGGCGCGATAATAATGCGGGTTTGGCGTCAGCTGCACCGTGTTTTCATCGCTCCACTCGCTGACGACGTACGGACCGCTGCTCAATGGTTTCTTCGTTACTTCCTCCAGCACCAGCAGCTCGTCAATCGTATAGCGGTTCAAGGCATGGGCCGGCAGCGGCGACCACACATTGGTGAAATAGGTCAGGTCCAGGAAACCCGGCAGGCCGGTCCAGCGCACGCTCAAATCACCTGTCGCTTTGTAGCTTTCCGTAAAAACGGTCTTGCTTTTGCTGGCCGGCGTCCGTGGATCGGCGGCGACATTGAAGCTGAACACCGAATCGAGCGATGAAAGCGGCGTGCCGTCCGACCAGACCATCGGCTGGAAGGTGAAGTCAACTTCAAGCTGCTCCATCTGCACGGGGTCGCCCGCGAAATCAACCGCCTCGCCCTCTGCATTGGTGACGGTCACGCCTTTGCGCAGGGAGACGACATCACCGTGGATGTCGACGACTTGATCCCCTTCCACAACTTCGACGACCTGGCGCCGGGCGTCGCCGTCGGCAAGGCTGGGAATTTTTTCTATACCCTGGGCCTCATATTCATATCCGGTCGAGGTATAAAGATTCTCACTGACGGCATGCCGCAGGGCCAACACGGGCAGCATTTCCTCACCAAAGACAAATACCGCGGGCGCCTCTCCGGCAAGGCACACTTTCATTGATTTACCGGGCGCTGCCTGCACCAGCCCGGATTCTGCATCGCCGCTGCCGACGCTGCCGGTCTCTTCCACCTCATTTTCGTCTGCGGCCGTAGTCGCCTCGCTGCCTTCATTCTGTGATCCTGCCGTTTCATTGGCTGTTTCTTCAATTCCTTGCGCATCTACGCTCGCGGTGGGAGTGGGTCTTTCCGCGCTGTCCCGCTGCTGCTCTTCATCCCCGCCGTCAGCATTTGAACAGGACGTGAATAGAAGCAGGAAAATGGCACCCATGAGTAAGAGACGGGTGTATATATTTGAATGACCGGCCGTTGCACCGACTGTGTTTGATTCCATGAAATTAATCAGAAATTCGACATCGACTTTTTATGAAAACAAATGATTAGTCTAACACAAAGAAAGTACACAGGCGAACTGTAATGTGACATAATTCAAGGAATAATTACTTTGGAGAATCTATATCGTGCATAAACGTGTAGTCTTTGTTTTGTTACCGCTGCTGGCGGTTTTGTTTTTAACAGCGGCCTGTGGGCCCGCCTCCGAGGCTGTGTCTCCGGCGCAGTCCCGACCGGATGAGATCGAGGACATGATGTTTGCTGAAGAGACGGCCGCGGAAACGGCTGAGCCCTCCGCCGATTCAACCGGCCAGGATATGTCATCGTCCCAATCCGCTCCGCAGAGCGATGAACAGATTGATGGGGTTGAGGTCGGATTCACGGCTGAAGGACGGCCGTATCGCGGCGATCCCAACGCCGCCGTGCTCCTGGAAGAGTTTTCCGATTTCCAGTGCCCGTTCTGCAGCCGCTTCACCGAGCAAACCATGCCCGCCCTGCTGGAGAACCAGATCGCCTCCGGCGATGTGCATCTGGTCTACTATGACTTTCCGCTGGAGAGCATCCACCCGCAGGCCTTCGCCGCGGCAAACGCTGCGCGCTGTGCCGGCGAGAACGGCGCTGTAGTTTACTGGCAAATGCACGACCTTCTCTACCAGACGACCGATAAATGGGCCGTCTCCAATCCCCAATCTGCTTTCGAATCGCTCGCCGGGCAGCTCGGACTGGACCAGGAAGCATTCGCCGAGTGCCAGAGCGAGCTGCGCTACGAAGATGAAATTCGCGCCGACATCGACCACGGTGTGTCCCGCGGCCTTCGCAGCACACCCAGCTTCTTTCTCAATGAGCAGCCCCTGATCGGCGCGCAGCCTATAGAGGCGTTCAACCAGGCCATCGCCATGGTGCTGGGCGGCCAGGAGCTGGCGCAGGAGCCGACGGCCGAGCCGCAGTCGCCGCTGCAGCCGCCTCCGGTGAAACCAACCCCGGCCGCCATCGTCATGGACACCTTCGCCGCAGAAATAGGCGATCCGGACGCGCCGGTGACCATCGTGGAGTTTACCGACTACCAGTGTCCCTTCTGCCAGGCCTTTTCCTCGGAAACGCTGCCGCGCCTGCTTTCCGACAAGATCGCCACCGGCGAGGTTTACTATCTCCTCAAAGATCTGCCGCTGGACAGCCTTCATCCCAACGCACGCGCAGCCGCCGCTGCCGCACGCTGTGCCGGGGCGCAGGGCAAATATTGGGAAATGCATGATGCTCTATTTGAGTCCCAGAGCGACTGGGCCAACCGCGATGATGGACCCCGCCAGGCCTTTGTCGACATGGCCGCCACATTAAAACTGGACCGTGATGCCTTTGAGGCCTGCCTCGATGATCCCGATGTGGCGCAGGCGGTGCAGGCAAACGTCGACGAAGCATTGGCCCTGGGCGCCGACTCGACACCCTTCTTTTACATAGACGGGCTTCCGGTCCCCGGCGCGCAGCCATATGAGCTCTTCGATTTCGCCATTGGTGAAGCCAAAGAAGGCCGTCTGGCCGATGCCTATGTGCCTCCAGAACCCGATCTGTCCGACGCCTTCGCCGTCGGCGACCCGGACGCGCCGGTGACCATCGTTGAATTCACCGACTACGAGTGCCCCTTCTGCAGCAGGCACTTTGAGCAAACGTATCTGCAGATCAAGGAAAATTACATCGACACCGGCCAGGTGTACTACATATTCCAGGATTTCCCACTGACAAATATCCACCCGCAGGCCGTGAAAGCGGCTGAAGCGGCGCGCTGCGCCGGCGAACAGGACGCCTACGTGGACATGCACGACCGGCTCTTCCGAGATCAGGCCGCCTGGAGCGGGAGCGGAGATGCTGCCGAACAATTCAAGGGCTTCGCCGCTGATATGGGCCTGGACACAAACGCCTTTGGCGAATGTCTCGACAGCGGGCGCACCGAAGCGGCCGTCATGACCGACCTGGAAGAAGGCGCGCGCATGGGCGTGAACGGCACGCCG
>JBJYWZ010000532.1:0-2993 GCA_046259725.1 Promineifilaceae bacterium (SeqCode)
GCCACGAGCTGTTCGCCAATCGCCGACTGCAGCTCCTGCACTTCGCGGTAGCCGATCGGCCGTGTTGAACGGGCCACGATGCTCAGCTTCAGCTCGCGATTGTCGAATTCATCAATGGTCATTTCCGCCAGTTCGGCACCGGTAACGTCATATAGTTCTTGCTGCGTGACATCATGAATGCGCGCCATATCGCGGTTCTTTTCGTTCAGCAGGTAAGTCGTGGTGACCAGGATAAGGGATACCAGCACCAGCAAGATAAAGGCTACCTGCGCGCTGCGGGCGCGCACCTCCTTGCGCTCTTTCTGTTCGCGCGTCGGCCTGAAACCCAGCACCAGGAAGACAAAAGCCGCAGCAACGGTGATGGCGACAAAGTTCGTGACGAAGAGAAGCAGCGCACCGAGGGACTCAAGATAGAATCCGGCGGTGAAGCTGACGCCGGCCGTCGCCAGGGGCGGAACGAGGGCGGCGGCGATGGCCACACCTGGCAGCGCCGCCGCGGCGTTTGATTTGCTCAAGGCATAGGCCGCCGCCATGCCTGAGAAGAGCGCGATCAGCAGGTCAATCATCGAGGGCTGCGTGCGCGCCAGCAGTTCAGGCGTCAGCTCGTTGCCGATCTGCATCAGGCCCACTACGGCCCCTAAACCGACGGCCAGCACCGCGCCGCGCGTAACCGCCCCCAGGGCCAGGCGCAGAAAACGCACATCACCCAGGACCATTGCCAGTCCTACGGCCACCATCGGCGACATGAGCGGCGCGACCAGCATGGCGCCAATGACGACGGCGGCGCTGTTGGCGATCAGGCCCAGCGCGGCGATGAGCGCTGACAGAGATATCAGGACGTAGAAATCAATATTGGGGCGCGCGCCGCGCCGGATGCGCACATAGGTATCCGTGCGGTCGTTGAGGCTCAGGCGTGGGATGACGCGCTGTAAGCGCCAGGATACTTCGCCCAGCAGATGCGAGAGTGGTTTGTGCGGTTCGCGGATAACGGCGACCGGCTTTTTGCTCTGGCGCACCACCTCGTCGGTGATATTGCCAAAGATGACCTTGTCGATGGAGCTTTCCGTACTGGCGCCGATCAGGACCAGGTCGTAATCCGCCGCCGCCTGGCTGATGCCCTGGCTGATCGACGGCGCCGTGATCAGCTTCGTATTGATGCGCCCATCTCCGTCTACAAATTTGATGGTCTCCTGCAGGCGGCTCTTGCCCAGAGCGACTTCGTTCTCTCCCAGGTATTCGGGAGCCACGTAAAGCGCGGTAATTTCCACCTGCGGCGTGAGCGGCAGCAGCGTACTCAGAGCATAAATCGAATTTGGCCCGCCGGATGTAGGCACCAGGATGCTGGCGATGCCGCCTTCTCCATTTTGCGATCCGGCCGTATCGCCGCGCACGCCCACGACGGCGCAGGAACTGTTGTCCAGGTTGTTGTAGATGGGGTCGGCGATGTCATCTACCAGGACATCGACGTTGTAATCATGAATCAGGTTTTTTGTGCCCCTGACATACTCCTCTCGGGTTGTGATGATGCCGTAGACGTGAACATCAGGTTCGCAGTCCGCCTGCGCCTGTTCAATGGCCTCCCGCGCCGCCTGCCGCCGTTCCTCCGTATCCTCGGCGACAACGACGGCAAGGATGATATGCCCTTCTCCTGCTTCGGCCAGCAGCACGGCCAAATCCCAGGTATTGGCCAGCGGCGCGGCCGGCGTGCGTGCGTAGAGCACGTACCAATCCCTGTTGTGTTTCTCGGGAAGCGTCCCTTCGAGGATGTTCATAACTGGAGCCTAATGTTAGCGAAAGAATGGGAATGTGAAAAGGGGCAAGATGCAGGTTGCAAGATGCAGCGGGCGGGAGCAGGATTCAAGACTCTTACATGACACAGACTACCGAATACTGTTTACTGAACACTTTTCGCTACTCACCGATCACGCGCCAACCACGGCTCCGTGCCTCGCGCAGCAGCTCTTTGTCGGGGTAAACGGCCGTCGGATGATCGCTCAGGGCCAGCATGGGCACGTCGGCGCCGGTATCTCCGTAGGCGGCGTAGAGCAGCCGGCCGTTTAACGCTCCCACCAGGAGATCGGCTTTACGCTGCCCGACGGTAAAGGGGGCGGCCAGTTCTCCGCTGAAACGGCCGTCTTGCCATTTGCCCGGCGTACCGATGCCCATGTCGGCGCCCGCCCGTTCCATAAACGCATCCAGAAACGGCTGGAACTGCCCGGATACAAGTACAACCTGCCTGCCGTCCTCTTTGTGCGCTTGCAGTTCATCCAGCACATCCTCACGCCGCTTCGGCCACAGATCGCGATCGACAAGGCGCCGGCCCAGATCGTGGAGTTCCTCGCTGCTGCGGCCCGCCAGCAGCCGCAGCACGCCTGCCACCCAATCCTCCTTAAATGCCTGGCGGTTGCCCAGGTTCAGACGGTACAGCAGGTAGCGCGGCGTCATGCTTTTCTGAAAAGCCTTGAACTTATCCTCCTCGCCCCTTTCGATGAGGTAATCACGCACGCCCTCCCAGGCCGTGCCCGTGGTCAGCGTGCCTTCGATATCGAAGGCGACGGTCTCTTTATTCGAAGTTAGTGCCAGATTTTCCATACTATCCCGCGCTCAAAATGGCGCGATTGGCGCCATCCTACTATTGTAGGAAGCTTATTTCTGCCAGCGCTTCCACATACCCAGTATGATATACAGACCGATGGCGGCAAAGCCCAGGCCGATCGTCGTGATAAACATCTGCCATAGATTCGTGCGCTGCGCCTCAATGCCCAGCATGCTGTAGAGCGTTTCAAAGAGCGACCAGACCCAATCCTTGGAGAGGATCATGGCCAGGCCGAAGGCCAATATCAGCCCGCCCACCACAAAGCCGGCGATAGCGCTGCGTTTCTGTATCATGAATTGCTCTTCTGGCGCCCATTATACAAGAGAGGCTCTTTGGCGAAAGTTAACAAGAAAGCGAGCCACCCGGCGGATGGCTCGCTTTGATCACTCAGGCCGGC